>PMBW01000200.1:31188-32120 GCA_003153075.1 Dehalococcoidia bacterium
ACTGTTGTAAATTGATCGTTACCGGCGGCGGTAAAAGCTACCCTGTGCTCGGTTCGGACGGCAGCACTTATGAAATCGCCCGGCAGTTAGGCCACACGATCGTCGAACCTGTTCCCAGCGCGGTGCCCTTAGTCGTGAAAGACAACTTGTGTCACTTTTTACAAGGACAACGGATATTCGCCGCTGCCTGCGCTGTGATAGACGGTAAAAAGTTCGAAGCCGTCAACGGTGAATTGTTATTTACTAAATACGGCCTTTCCGGAACGTGTATCCTCGATATTAGTGAGGAGATATCCATAGCGGTCAACCGCCAGCATAAAAAGAACGTTTTTGTAGCCGTAGATATGGTGCCATTCCTGGATCGGACACAATTAAAACAGCAGCTCATCAAACGTAAAAAAGAAATTGCCTCAACTGACGAAATATTAGCCGGTATCCTGCCGAACAAATTAAGCGCCGCGCTAAAAAGCCTTTTTGACCGTGGAGACATCGATGCGGCAGTTGATTCATTGAAAGANNCGGCGGTATTAATGTTAACGAAGTCGAGATGGGGACGCTGGAGTCTAAATTGCATAAGGGCATCTACTTCGCGGGGGAAATACTCGATGTCAACGGCAACCGGGGCGGTTATAACCTCAGTTGGGCATGGGCTTCGGGCTTTATCGCCGGAAAAACACTGTAGTTCGGTGAAACTAACATTTATATGAATATTCTTTAAGTCTCTTTCAAGTTTATGCCTGTTTCTTGACAGTAGCGGCGGATTTTTTGTACGATTAAATTCTCTGTTTTAATAAATCAACCGGCTGCGCCCGCTAAGAAGGAACTAACTCTTTTAGAGTTAATCTACTACTTCAGCAAACCAGGCCTTTTTTCGGACAAACCGGATGTAATTGTGGTCGAATAACTAAGTATGCGAGCGTAAACAGAAATAT
>PMBW01000174.1 GCA_003153075.1 Dehalococcoidia bacterium
TATCCTTACGGTCAAGGCAGTTTGATACTGGATTTTAACGCCGTGCAAATGATGAACGGTTTCGGGGCATATTTTCTGGCGAAGCTGAATGTTAAAGCCAGGCAGCGCCACCAAAGTTTGTTAGCTTACGGTGTCAACCGGCATTACCGGGACGTGTTGAAAGTAACGGGACTGGAACAGGTGATAAAGATATATCATTCGAGGACAGAAGCTTTTGCCGCTGCCGGAATAGCGGATAAATCTCAAACTTCAGAAATAACAATTGACAGATTGCCAGCGGATTTATCTTTTTGGGCGAAACCGGCAGCTACTTTGAATACACAAGAGTTCCCGCCGGCGGCAATCAACCGCAATGTAAACGGTTTGCGGGCCGTGGGGCCGGTAAACGGTTTTGGACAGTTGTGGCAAAAAACCTACCGTTTAACAATGGATAAAAACGGCTTTACGCCGGAAATGGTGATAAAAAAACTAAAAGACAAACTCCCTGCTTTTCAGCCCAGACACAATCATTTTTATCCTTCGAAAGCGGGAATAATGCCCGGGGAAATAGTTGCGATCGATTCATCTACTCCCGGCGGCCCTGTTTCCACCGGTGTAATGGTGCTTTACTCAGACGACGTTTCTTTTACCTTTATGACACCGCAGGGACACCCTGAATCCGGCTGGGTGACTTTCAGTGCCTTTGAAATTGATGGAAAAATAACAGCGCAAATTACCGGTCTGGCGCGCGCCAACGATCCGATTTATGAATTGGCTTTCCGCAGCGTCGGCGCTAACATGCAGGTGAATATCTGGAAACACGTACTCACCGCTCTGGCAGAAGACCTGGGTGTGCCGGCAAATATAACGGTAACCCCGATTTGTGTCGATAAAAAACTCCAGTGGTCAGAGGCCCGTAACGTCCGTTTTAACGCGCAGATAAAAACCATCTTTTATATGCCATTCAGGAAACTCGGAAAATCAAAAAATCGCGGTAAAAATATTGAAAAATAACTCACATTCCGGTAAAAAATACGATGCGGTGGTTGTCGACTCCGGCCCCAACGGATTGGCGGCGGCCATTACATTGGCGAAGTCCGGCCGGTCGGTATTATTGCTGGAAGCAAAAAATTCTATTGGCGGCGGGATGCGCTCCGCCGACCTGATGCATTCAGGTTGTATTCACGATATTTGCTCATCGGTCCACCCGCTGGGATCAGCTTCGCCCTTCTTTCGATCACTTGACCTGGAGCAAGCGGGATTGCGGTGGATACATTCACCGGCAGCACTAGCCCATCCCCTGGACGACGGTTCTNNGCGGTGCTGCTGGAGCGTTCGCTGATTACAAGTGCGAAAAATTTGGGATCAGATGGCATTAATTACAATAAGCTCATGAAACCGCTGGTGTCCAATTGGGATAAATTGCTACCGGATATAATGGCGCCGTTGCATTTTCCAAGGCATCTGTTGGCTTACAGCCGTTTTGGTTTTGCCGCCAGCCAGAGTGCAGCGTATATTATTTTTAAAAATTTCCATACCAGACAGGGACGTGCGCTTTTTGCAGGGATAGCCGCGCACGCTAAGATGCCGCTGGACAAAACAGGGAGCGCTGCCATTGGACTATTATTGGGAGCTGCCGGACATGTTGTCGGGTGGCCGATTGCGGAGGGGGGATCAGGCAGAATTGCCTCAGTTTTACGCGGGAAGTTTTTAGAACTCGGTGGGGAGATACAAACAGGGAAAGAAGTACACACGCTGGAAGAACTGCCGCAAGCGAAGTTAAAACTGCTTGACATAACGCCAAATCAACTGGCAAAAATAGCATCGAACCTGTTGCCGGAAAACTACCGCAAACGCCTGGAGAACCACAGGTATGGGCCGGGTGTTTTTAAAATGGATTGGGTTTTAGATACTCCGGTGCCGTGGCGAGCAGTGGACTGCATGAAAGCGGCGACCGTGCATATTGGCGGAACATTTGAGGAAATTGCTGCCGCCGAGAATGAAGTCAGGCATGGGGAAAATCCGGAATATCCATTTGTGCTGCTGGGACAACCGAGCTTATTTGATACTTCCCGCGCCCCGGAGGGTAAGCAAACCGTTTGGGCGTATTGCCATGTGCCGAACAGTTCAACTTTTGACATGTCGGAGAGAATTGAAAATCAAATTGAACGTTTTGCTCCCGGATTTCGCAGCTGCATTAAATCACGAAGCATAATGAATCCCGCGGCACTGGAAATGGAAGATGCCAATTATATCGGCGGGGACATCGCCGGCGGAGTGACAAATCTATTTAGCATTTTATTTAAACCCATGGCAAGATGGAAACCCTATGCCATCCCACTGAAAGGCGTTTATGTTTGTTCCTCGTCAATGCCGCCGGGAGCCGGTGTGCACGGAATGTGCGGGTATCATGCGGCCAAAATGGCGATAAAAGAAACGTTTTAAATGAAGTTTTATCTCGTGATTATTTTCGATAAAGAAACCGAGAATAATTTTACAACGTTTTTATTATTTCGAACCATGAATCAGCGGAAAGGCAAGGATGAGGCGGACGTACATTTCGATTGCTGATACTTTGCTTCGAATT
>PMBW01000252.1 GCA_003153075.1 Dehalococcoidia bacterium
CATAAATGAAAAACATCTCTCGCAAATACTATTACTATTTTACTTATTGGAGCCGCGAAAGTGCGCTTGAGAGGTGTTTGTTTGCCAAACCGGATTAAAAAGCTTTAGTCCAAAGAAACGTAGAAATGAAAGGGCCTTCTCAAGCAGAGGGCCTTTTTTTATGCCCGTATCCGGGAAATAAGAAACAGGAGAAAAGCAATGATAATCATGAAAAGCGATGCCACCAAAGAACAGATTGACGCCGTCGTCAAAGACATTGAGACGCACGGCCTGCGCGCCGATGTTTCCCAGGGGGATTTCCGCACCATCATCGGCCTCATCGGCGATGAGCGGAAAATATCGTTTGACCACCTTGCCATGCTGCCGGGAGTAAAGGAAGCAAGAATGGTCGAAACCCCATACAAACTGATCAGCCGCGAATATGCCCGGCTGGCAGGTGAGAGCGAACATCGGGTTATCAAAGTGCGGAATGTGGAGATCGGCGGCGATAAACTGGTTTTTATCGCGGGGCCCTGCGCGGTAGAGAGCAAGCAGCAGTTGTTCAAAATCGCTGAAGGCGTCAAAAAAGCCGGGGCGGATGTCCTGCGCGGCGGTATTTTCAAACCGCGTACATCTGTGCACTCCTTCCAGGGATTGGGCGGATCGAGCAACGAAGAAGCCGTCGAGGCGCTGGAGTGGTTCCGTGAAGCCGGTAATAAATTTGAAATGCCCGTCGTTACCGAAGTAAGAGGCGAGTCTCACATGGACCTGATCGCCAAATATGTGGATATTATCCAGATCGGCGCTCGCAATATGTACGACCAGGACTTGCTGGTGAAAGCCGCCCGCACCGGCAAACCGATATTGTATAAACGTCATTTCGGCGCCGGTATCGAAGAATTTTTATCTTTTGCCGAATACATGGTGGCAGAAGAAAACAAAGACATTATTCTTTGCGAGCGCGGTATCTTGCCATTAGGCAAAGGTAGAAGTTATACTAGGTACACATTGGACTTGGCGGCGGTGCCCGTGCTGCAAAAAGAGACCTTTTTGCCGGTGATCGTTGACCCCAGTCATGCTGCCGGCAGACGGGACCTCATTTTCAGCCTAAGCTGCGCCAGCATTGCGGCCGGCGCCTGCGGATTGATCGTGGAAGTGCATCACAATCCGGCGGAAGCGCTGGTAGACGGACAGCAGCAAATTACTCCCGATGAATTTGCGGATCTGGTCACAACCTGTCGTAGTATCCATAAGGTAATTGGCAATCGAACCAACGGAGGCTAAATACTCGCCCATGAGAACAATCGAGGTCAGACTGGGGCAGAATAACTATAGTATTAATATTGGGTCCGGTATTCTCAGTCAGACCGGCCAAATGCTGCAGGAACTCGGCTTAAGCAATAAAGCTGTGATCATCACAAATCCCGTCGTAAAAAAACTGTACGGTATCCTCTTGCAGCAAAGCCTGACTGAATCCGGTTTTAAAACCGTAATCCTGGAAATACCCGACGGCGAAGAATATAAATCGCTGGAATCAGCGGGCGAACTATATCACCAACTTATGGATTTTGGCGCTGAACGGACGACGACAATTCTGGCGTTGGGCGGCGGAGTCATTGGTGACCTCGCGGGTTTTGTCGCCGCAACCTACATGAGAGGCGTGCCGCTGGTGCAGTTACCGACTACATTATTATCGCAATGTGACAGCAGCATCGGCGGTAAAACCGCGGTCAATCACGGCCATTTAAAAAATGAGATCGGCGCGTTCTACCAGCCGAAAATGACCGTTACCGATATCGCTACGCTGAAAACGCTGCCGCAGGCAGAACTCACCGGCGGATTAGCCGAAGTGGTTAAATACGCGGTCATTAAAGACGAGCTGTTTCTGACTTATCTGGAGAATCATCTGGACAAGATCAAAGCGTTAGATAAGGACGCGCTGGAAACGATCGTGGTCAAATCCGCCATGATTAAAGCGGAAATTGTATCACGCGATGAAAAGGATATGGGTATACGGAATATCCTTAATTTCGGACATACGGTCGGTCATGCCGTTGAGGCTGTCACTAATTTTCAGGTTTCGCACGGACAGGCGGTCAGCATCGGCATGGCGGCAGCGGCGAAAATAGCCGTAGAACTAGACATAATGTCTGCTAACCATCTTATCAGACTAATCAAAATACTTACTGAAATGGGATTAAAGACCTCTTTACCGCAGGTGGAAGTAAAAGATATAATGCAGGCGATGCAGTTTGATAAAAAGGTGCTGCATGGTAAGATAAGGTTAATCTTGCCCCGTTCAATCGGGCAGGTATTCATCACCGATGATGTTAATCCCGGCGTTGTGGAAAAAGTATTAAGGGAGATGAAATGAGCAGTGTCAGACTTTGCGCTTCAATCACCGATACAGATATTGCAGCAGTAAAAAAAATCGAGCCGATTGTTGACCTGTTCGAGGTGCGCATTGATTTGATCGGGGAGGGATGGGAGGAAGTCGCGCGGCAATTAAAAAAACCGTGGATCGCCTGTAACCGCATGGTGGAAGAGGGCGGCAAATGGGACGGCAACGAGGCGCGCCGGATCGAACGCCTGCTGCAGGCTGTAGAGTTGGGCGCTAAAATTGTTGACATTGAATACAATGCCAAAAACGTGGACAATATTATCAAACTGATAAAAAAAAGAGCGGAATGTCTGTTATCTTTCCATGATTTTCAAAAAACGCCCTCCCTTGAAGTATTAAAGCAGATCGTCAGTAAAGAGCTGAAAGCGGGAGCGGATATCTGTAAAGTCGTTACGACCGCGCAAACATTTGAGGATAACCTTTCTGTAATGAGGCTGTTTTCGGAATTTCCGGAGACAAAAATGGTTGCGTTTGCCATGGGCACACAGGGTTTCATCAGCCGCGTCATGGCGCCCCTGATCGGCGCGCATTTTACCTACGGCGCCGTCCGCAAAGGCGGGGAATCAGCGCCCGGACAATTGCCGGTATCGGAAATGTTAGCGGTATATGAGATGGTGAAATTATGAGAGGTACGATTTCCGGTAAAACGGTTGTCTGCGGTATTATCGGCGACCCGATCGGGCACTCTTTGTCGCCGATCATGCAAAATAAGGCGTTCAAGAAATTAGGATTGGGTTATGTATATGTCCCTTTTCGGGTGCGCAAAGGCGATTTGAAAAAGGCCGTTGACGGCGTCAGGGGGCTAAGCATCCGGGGCTTGAATATCACTATCCCGCACAAGGTCGCTGTGATGCAGTTCCTCGACCGCATCGATCCATTGGCCGAAGAAATCGGCGCTGTAAACACCATTGTTAATGACGGCGGCACACTGACCGGTTATAACACAGACGCCACCGGTTTTTTACAGACTTTACACGATAATAAAATACAACCTGCTGGGAAAAAAGTCCTGCTGTTAGGGGCAGGCGGCGCAGCCCGCGCCATCGGTAATATCCTTGCGCAGGAAAGAGCAAACCTGACGATATTTAACCGCAAGATGGAACTATCCTGGGCGGAGGATATTGCTTACCGGCTTGCGCACTGCTACGGCACGGATGTCAATGCAGTAGAATTATCCCGTGAAAACCTGAAGGCTGCTATCGCCGATGCAGAGATCCTGGTTAATGCTACCAGCGTGGGAATGCATCCGGACGATGACCAGACGCCGGTGACGGCTGATCTATTACGTGCAGGTCTGACAGTCTTCGATATTGTTTATAATCCGTCCCCGACCAGGTTGCTGAAAGAGTCTACTGACGCCGGCGCTAAAACGATCAGCGGATTGGAAATGCTGGTACAGCAGGGCGCGATTGCCTTCGAAAAATGGACCGGGAAGGCTGCCCCGGTTGATGTTATGCGTCAAGCAGTGCTAAGCGGTCTATCGCAGAATTATGAAAACTAATATTGCCCTGATCGGTTTTATGGGCGCCGGCAAAACAGCCGTAGGAGAAGCGCTGGCGCAACGGCTAAACCGGCCGTTAATTGAAGTCGACGCGGTTATCGAACAGATGTCCGGGAAATCGATCCCTGCGATTTTTCATGATGACGGTGAGATCCGTTTCCGGGAACTGGAAATAGAAGCCGTCAGGAAAGCCGCCGCGGGAGAAAAACTAGTCATTGCCTGCGGGGGTGGTGTAGTATTGAATACTATCAACATCGACCGCTTGAAAAACAATGGTATTGTCATCAATCTGACTGCCAGCCCGGAAATTATTCTGAAGCGGACATCCGGTGATAAAAACGCCCGTCCCCTGCTCGCTGTGCCGCAGCCTGCAGCTCGGATAAAAGAACTGCTGAAATTCCGTAAACCGTTTTACGATAGAGCCGCCGACTTCACTGTCAGCACTTCAAAACTGGCAATTGACGCTGTTGTCGAAAAAATAATTGACAGGTTAAATAATTATGAAGGCTTCGATCTCTAAAAGTGAAGTGCTCGGTAAGGCAACAGCGCCTTCTTCCAAGAGTTTTACCATCCGCGGTTTAATGTGCGCGGCGCTTGCCGCAGGCAAAAGCGAGATCATCGCGCCTTTAGCCTCCGATGATACAGCTGCCGCGATTAATGTGCTAAAAAAAACAGGCGTGAATATCCGGCAGCAGAAGAAATCCTGGACGGTTGACGGCGGTGTTTTCCACGCAGCGGACACAGATTTGTTTTGCGGAGATTCCGCCGCGACCCTGCGATTTATGACTGCTATAAGCGCTGTTATTCCCGGCGTCAGTCATCTCACCGCCGGTCGTTCCCTGTCACGCCGGCCGGTCAGTGTCCTTATCGATGCGCTGCAAAAACTGAACGTCAAATGTTCCGCCAAACATGGTTTGCCGCCGGTGACGGTGGAAGGCGGTAAATTCAAAGGCGGGCCGACCAGCCTGCCCGGCAATATCAGTTCGCAGTACGTGTCCGCTTTATTGCACATCGCGCCGCTGGCCGCCAACGGAATGACGATAAAATTAACTACGCCGCTGGAATCGCGCCCGTACGTCGTGATGACCGTGGACGCCATGCACTGGTTTGGTATTGATATTGCTCTCAATGATCGCCTCGATCGGTTTGACATTTTACCCCAAAAATATAAACCGACGAAGTATAAAGTAGAGGGCGATTGGTCTTCCGCGTCTTATTTGCTGGCGCTGGGTGCGCTGGCCGGTGAGGCTGAAGTCAATAATCTGGAGATGGACAGTCTGCAGGGAGACCGGATGCTCCTGCAGTTCCTGCGGGAAATGGGCGCTGCGATCGTCACCGGCAGGAATTCGGTGATCGTTATCCAGTCAAAGCTGACAGCGATCAAAACCGATCTGTCCGATTGTATCGATTTGTTACCTACCATGGCGGTATTGGCCGCGGCGGCGGAAGGCGTCAGCGAATTCACCGGTATCGAAAGGGCCCGCATCAAAGAATCTGACCGGGTAGCCGCTGTCAAAGAAGGATTAACCCGCATGGGTATTCGTGTGACGGAAGAAACTAACCGGTTAATGATTACCGGCGGTAAACCGAAAGGCGCGCTGATCGATAGTAAAGGCGACCATCGCATCGCGATGGCATTCAGTCTGTTGGGAACGATGGTCGGAAACACAGTAATTGATGGAGCGGAATGCGTCACCAAGACCTATCCTGAGTTCTGGAATGCCTTCAAAAATCTGGGAGGGAAGGTGCAAACCGATGGGTAATACGCTGGGCAAAAATTTTAAAATCACCAGTTTTGGCGAAAGTCACGGTAAATGCGTTGGTATCGTCATTGACGGCTGTCCGGCCGGCTTGCCGCTAACCGAAAAAGATATTCAGGCCGACCTCGATAAAAGAAAACCGGACCGGGAAATAGCATCCACCAAAAGAGCCGAAGAAGACAAGGTTGATATTCTTTCCGGCACCTTCCAGGGACAGACTACCGGCGCGCCCCTTTGCATGGTGGTGTGGAATAGTAACGCTGATTCTGATGCGTATGAGAAGACCAAAGCTTTATTCCGTCCGGGACATGCCGATTATACGGCTTTCATGAAATACGGCGGGTTTAATGATTACCGCGGCGGCGGCCGTTTTTCCGGCAGGATTACAGCCGGTTTTGTGATGGCCGGGGCAGTCGCCCGTAAATTGCTGAATTTAACCGGGATGGAGATACTTGCGCATACGGTAGAAATCGGCGGCATCAAAGCCGAACCGGTAAATCTGGCGGATATCCGCAGAATCGACAAAAACCCGGTTAAGTGCGGCGACTTGAAAGCCGCAGAAAAGATGCTGGATGCAATTACGCAGGCAAAGAAAGAAGGTGANNGGCATTGTTCGCCATTCCGGCGATCAAAGGTGTTGAGTTCGGCGCCGGTTTCGCGGCAGCTGGTTTTAAAGGGTCGCAGAATAACGACCGGTTTATCGTTAAGCGCGATAAAATTGTAACCGAGACCAATAATAGCGGCGGCATTTTGGGCGGTATCAGTGATGGTATGCCGATCGTCGTCAGGGCTGCGGTAAAACCGACTCCCTCCATCAGCCGGAAACAGACCACCGTGGATATCTCTAAAATGGCAAATGCCGAGCTGGAGATCCAGGGCCGTCATGATGTTTGTGTTGTGCCGCGGGCAGTCCCTGTTGTCTTCGCGATGATGGCGGTGACCATGGTGGATTTCGCGCTGCAGTCCCGACTGATCCCGGAGGTCCTTAAATGAGCCTCGAAGAAATGAGAAAGCAGATTGACGAAGTGGATGATAAAATCGTCCGCCTGATCGCCGAACGAACCCGCCAGTCTCAAGCAATCGGTCGGGAAAAACAAAAGAGCAGCAAGCCGGTTGAAGACGCTGCCCGTGAGAAAAACGTGCTGGCGCATATTTCTGCTATCGCCCGTGAAGAGAAATTGGATGAGAAGGAAATCCGCAATATTTATCTACAGATTATCAAATCCGCGAAAAGTGTCCAGGGCGTTGTCGTGGCCTTTCAGGGTGAAACCGGCGCCTACAGTGAGGATGCGGCTTACCAGTTTTTCGGCTATTCCGTCACAGCCTGGCCGTGCGAGACCTTTGACGCTGTTTTTACGCAGGTGGAAAAAGGCGACGCCCCTTACGGCGTAGTGCCGGTGGAAACCTCACTGGATGGCAGTATCAGCCGGGTCTACGACCTNNACAATCCGCAAGATCTATTCTCATCCGCAGGCCCTCGGTCAGAGCCAGGTTTTTCTCAAACACCTGGGGCGGGAGTTGATTTCCAGCTACGATACCGCCGGCAGCGTCCGGATGATCAAGGAACAGCATATCACCGATGGCGCGGCGGTGGCCTCGGAGCGGGCCGCGGAAATCTACGATATGAAAATACTGGCCCGCGGGATCGAAGATAACCCGAATAATTTCACACGGTTTTTTATTCTCGCCAAAAAGGATGCACTGCCCACCGGCAGGGACAAAACATCGGTCGTCCTCTCGGTCAAACATCAACCCGGCGCTCTTTATAAAGTGCTAAAAGAATTTGCCGATAATAATATCAATTTGACCAAGATCGAATCCCGGCCCACCCGGCAAAAAGCCTGGGAATACAATTTCTACCTTGATTTTGAAGGACACTATCAGGATAAAATAGTAAAAGAGACGCTGGCCCGGTTGGAGCAGCACTCATTATTCCTGAAAGTCCTCGGCTCCTACCCCAGATCGCTTTAGACAGGACACAGGGTAAAAGTTTACGCTTTTCTCTCCCTATTAGGGAGAGATTGAGAGAGAGTGCTTCATCAATCTAATCTGAAAATGTGAGGTATCCCATGAAAGTGGCAGTGATCGGCGGCTCCGGCAAAATGGGGCAGTGGTTTGCCCGGCACCTGGTAGAAGAAGGGATGCAGGTTGTTATCACCGGGCGAAATCAGCAGAAACTGCTTGCTGCCGGTAAAAAACTGGGGGTGCCGGTCGCAACCAACATTGAAGCAGTCAAACAGGCTGATGTGATTGTTATATCGGTGCCGCTGGATACCTTTGAGACTGTAGCTAAACTTATTGCGCCCTACGTCCGTGAGGAACACGTAATTGTTGATCTGACTTCACTGAAAACCAAACCGGTGGAACTGATGCACCGGTACTTCAACAAAGGCACTATCCTGGGCACTCACCCGGTCTTTGGCCCCGGCGCTAAGAGCGTTTCCAATCAGAACTTCGTGCTGACCCCTACCAATGAGGAAGAGGCTGTTCTCGCCGGCAGAGCCCGGCTTTACCTGGAAGAGAAAGGCGCGAATGTCTCGATTATGACCCCGCAACAGCACGACCAGATGATGTCCGTGGTATTGGGACTGGCGCACTTTATTGCCATTGTTTCCGCCGATACCCTGTTGGGTTTTGAACAATTTGAGCAGATGAAGAAAATCGGGGGGACTACTTTTAAGGTGCTGTACACGCTGGTGGAAAGTGTCATTTCTGAAGACCCGGAACTGTATGCCGACCTGCAGATGAACTTTCCCCATATCAAAGAAGTAGAAGCTCTGTTCCTGTCCCGGACGCAAACCTGGGCCGATCTGGTAAAAAATGATGATAAACAGGGATTCGCCAAAAGAATGAAAGCCCTCAGAGAAAAACTGGAGAAAACCGACCCCGCTTTCCACCACGCCTACGAAAACATGTACCGGATCACCGATAAGTTGTAAGTGTAATCTTCCCCCTCAGGCACAGGGGCAACAAATGCTTCGTTTATACAGGTAATTAGTCTTAACTAAGGCTTGATTCGGTACGTACTTTGCGAAGGCTGCCTGATCGTCATCGATCCCACACTTCTACTAATTTCTAAAAGAAAGTGCGGGAAGAATCTTGAGTCTTAAGCGAAATACTTCCGGAGACTTTCTGACTTAGAAGAAAGTCGGAGGTCCCTTTTGATCGCAATCGAAAAGGATAGACCGCAGTTAAAATGTACATATAAACAGTTACCAACGGCTATTTTCGGACAGCCTCACAAGGTACTTACGAAGTAATGTATTAAAGAGATGGGGCATTGTGGTTGTATCACTGAAGTAAACACAAAAACGTGCGGCGGTATACTTGTTTGATTGTTCTTGGGGTTTCTGTGCGAAGAATAAATTGATGTTGTTGCGGAAGGGGACTTCGGGAGGAGGACTCCCGTGGAACCTTTCGGCCCCACGGGAAAGTAGACTGCAAAGGATTATAGATAATATCCCTTCTGGATAAACTCCGTCCGGGTTTTTTCTATCGATGTTCCGGAATCGGCGCCCAGAAGGACATCAATTACTTTGCTTAGTACTTTTACTGACTTGGTTATGTTTTTCATTTGTTCACCTCTATTACTATTATCAATATAGCGCAGCCGAGTAACAGAGGGATTAAGACAAGGCAATATCAGTAACGGATTGGTAAAACCTGAGTAACAAAGCAGTTACAGTTGTAATTTCAGGTAGGATGGGGTTTTTATCAGAATATCCATTCCCTCGACACCTGACGAAAAAGTTCAAGATCGGACAGGCGGGGTTTGGAAATTTGTATTTCTTATTTTGAATTTATTTACAAGGATTTCATATTTAGATTTTAGAACTTTAATTTGTATTATTCCGGTTTCGCCAGGAAGTAGCCGATACCTGTCTTGGTCAGGATTATCCGTGGTTTACCGGGGTCTTCCTCGATCTTTTCCCGCAGACGCCGGATGTGCACTTTCAGGCTGTCGGTGGCGCCGGGATAATCATCGCCCCAGACTGCTTCCGCCAGATTGGAATGGGTCACCACCCGGCCTGCATTCTTCATCAGGTGCCCGAGGATGTGATTCTCGGTTACGGTCAGCGCGATTTCCTTGTCATCGATGTGTAACTGGGCGGTTTCCGGCTCCAGTTTCAAATGGCCGTAGGACAGGATACTTTCTTCCGCGGGGGTATGGCGGCGGATCATGGACTTCACCCTCGCCAGCAATTCCAGTTGGCGGAATGGTTTGGTGATGTAATCGTCCGCGCCCCATTCCAGTCCCTTTACGACGTCCGCTTCATCCGCTCTGACGGTCAGAATGATCGTGGGCACCGATGAAAAGCGTCTGATCTGCCGTAATACTTCAAAACCGGCGATGTCCGGCAGTCCGAGGTCAAGAATGACGATATCCGGCGATTCGCTCTCTACGAGGTCGACACCTTTTTGCCCCAGCCGGGTGGAAATCACTTTCGCTTCCGGCCAGCGGATCTGAAAAGCCAGCGATATTGCGTCTACAATCTCTTTATCGTCTTCAATAACCAGCACTTTCATCGTTCGTCTCCTAGATTATGGTGCCTGACTGCTGCACCCTCGAATTTATCGGAATGGAAAAGGCAAAGGTCGAACCCTTGCCTTCTTGACTCACTACCCAGATTCTGCCGCCGTGCAATTGTACCAGGTTTTTACACAATGCCAAACCGAGGCCCAATCCGCTGAGGTGTTCACGGTCGCCGATCTGGCGGTGATAGGGGCGAAACAACCGTTTCTGTTCTTCCTCCGGGATGCCGTATCCTGTATCCTGTACCTCGACTACCAGTGAGCCATTCTGTTCTTTCGCCCGCAGCGTGATCGTGCCCCCTTCCGGAGTGAACTTGGTGGCATTTACCAGCAGATTTTGCGTGATCTGCCGGATGCGGTCTTCATCCGCCCAAGGCAGCGGCAGTGTCTCCGGCAATTCTACTTTTAGCGTTTGGCCGTTACTGGAAGCCACTACTGACATCTCGCTGCCGACATGGCTTAATAATTTCAAAACGTCTACCCGTTTGGGGTTGAGCTTGAGCATACCGATTTCACCGCGGGCCAGGTCCAGCAGCTCCCCGATGCGCCGGTTCAGGTTGATCGCGCCGCGCTGTATATTCTGGGCGACGCTGAGCCACGGCTCTTCTGTCAGGCTGGAGACTAGCAGATCGCTGGAAGACATGATCGGCGTTAAAGGCGTTTTCAGTTCATGCACTAACGCCCGCGTGAATTCCACTCTGCGCTGTACTTCAATTTCCAGTTCCTGGCGCAGCCTGCGTTCCTTTTCATAAGCTTCTTCCAGCTTTTCCTGCGCCAGTTCGCTCTCGGTGATATCCATGGCGTGGCCTAAAATGGCGCGTTTGCCCAGATACTGAATTGAGGCCACGCTTTCCAATAACCACCTGATCTGTCCGTCTTTATTCACGATGCGGTATTTATACGGCACGGCGCTTTCCCCATGCAGGATTTTAATTGCGGCTTCCCGTACCCGCTCTCGGTCTTCCGGATAAACCAGTTTCATTGAATAAGACTCGATGATTTCATCGGAGTCGTCGGCCAGAAGCGAGCGCAGGTTATCGTTGACAAATTTAAATCTGCCGTCCTGGATGATAAAAAGCCCGATCGGCATATTAGTGCGGAAGACTTTCAAGATTTCTTCATATTGCCGTAACTGGCTTTTTGAAGCTTCCAGTTCCGCCACCCGCTGCCGCAGGACGTTTATTTCTTTAATCAATTGTTCGTTGGATTTATTTTCGTCTGTCATATGTCTATAGTCTCTGCATAAATTCTACTTCTCTTGAGATGAAGCGTCAAATGGGGGGAATAAAAGGAGAGTGATAATTTCAATACTTGTTAGTTCCCCTGTGGCTATAGTTCTAGGGCGATTTGTCATTGCCAGGAACGAAGCAATCCCGGGGCGGGGAGGCCTATAAGCTCTTTACACACAATTCATTACTCACAGATCAAATTAGTAGCACAGGCCTCCGTGCCTGTGTTTATTATTCTTACACCCTTACACCCAATATGCCATCCATTTCGCCGAACGGCCGAAGCCGCGGACGAAATACTTGACGAATAAAATGTATCGGGATCCACGTATGCGGGGCATGGAATTGCCGCAGCAAGAGAAATGCCATCATTCTCCATCTCAGGCTGGAGGCCGCAGCCGGAAGTACTTCCGGTAGACCGCAGTTTGAGTCTTCAACGNNACTTTCAACCGCAGTTGAAATGTACGGAGGTACTTTACGGAGCCATTCGAAGTAAAGTATAGGAGTCTTTCGGAGAAAATGTAGAGGGATTGAGGGAGAGTGATAATTTCAATTTGTATTTAACAATTGGAACTTATTTGGAATTTGTATTTTGAGATTTGGAGTTTCGTCCATCACCAATTGCGCTCACACCTCCAGATTGCTATAATGTTATGGTAAAGTATTCCCTTCGTTAACAGAAATAATGTTTTTGTTTGTACAGGAAAATATATGGATAATAAC
>PMBW01000343.1 GCA_003153075.1 Dehalococcoidia bacterium
ACCGCGATTTCGCGGATATTACCCGGTTGAAACAGGAAGTGGATAACCTGGCACGCAGCGAAAACAAAGGGGTGCCCTCTGCGCAATTACCTTTACTACCTGAAAGCGAACTTGTCGTCGCGGAAAAGGAAAGTAGGGGAAAACGGAAATGAACGGCAAAAATAAACACCGGCAAACACAACTGAGTCAGTTTACACGGAACCAGATCGCCAAGGCGACTTTTGCCGCGGCGGAAAGAATGGGTATTTCCGACCGTGCGCACGTCGAACAATTGACCCAGCAGGTGATCGAACGGCTGGAAAAGAAACTGCTGCCGGAAAAGATCAATCCGGCGCAGCCGTTACCCGGGATGGAGGAAATGGTTTCCCATCCCCCCATACAGGAAAAACGGGTGCCAACCAATGAAACTGAGATTTTGGCACTGGTCAGAGAATTTTTAGATGCGGAAGAACCGACAAAAACGCGGGAGGGTTTAGAACCGATGAAAGCAGCAAAGGCAGAAGAAATGGAAAAAAAGCAAAATGACGATATAAAATTAACCGAGAACGCGCTTAAGGTTTTAGAAAAGCGCTACCTGAAAAAAGATAAAACAGGGAAGCCGATCGAACAGCCGGAGCAATTGTTCCGGCGGGTGGCGCGGGCAATCGCCGCGGCAGAATTGATCTATGACCCCAAGGCTGATGTCACCCGTTGGGAAAATGAATTTTACAGCGCTATGGTCAATCTCAATTTCTTACCCAATTCACCCACATTGATGAATGCCGGCAGGGAACTGGGGCAGCTTTCTGCCTGTTTTGTATTACCCATCGACGATTCGATGGAGTCGATATTCGATGCCGTTAAATATACGGCATTGATCCATAAGAGCGGCGGCGGCACCGGTTTTTCCTTCTCCCGCCTGCGCCCGGAAAGTGACCGCGTCGGCTCTACCGGCGGTGTGGCCAGCGGCCCGGTGTCCTTCATGCGCGCCTTTGACACCGCCACTGATGTCATCAAACAGGGGGGCATGCGGCGCGGCGCGAACATGGCCATCCTGAGCGTCGACCATCCGGATATCATGAAATTCATCAACGCCAAAAACGACCCCAACGTTTTAACCAACTTTAATATTTCCGTAGCGGTTACCGCCGAGTTCATGGAAGCGGTGAAAGCAGGCAGTAACTACAACCTGATCAATCCCCATAACAAAGAGGTGTCCGGACAACTGAACGCCAAGGAAGTCTTCGACAAGATGGTGGAAATGGCCTGGAAGACCGGCGACCCCGGCATTGTCTTCATCGACCGGATTAACAACGAAAACCCGACACCGAACCTCGGTAAGATCGAGAGCACTAATCCCTGCGGCGAACAGCCGTTATTACCCTATGAATCCTGTAATCTGGGCTCGCTTAACCTCAGCAGGATGCTGGTTAAAACCGGCAGCAAATACCAGATAGATTATGCCAAATTAGGGCGCACGGTAAAAACCGCCGTCCGTTTCCTTGATAATGTTATCGATGTTAACAAATTCCCGCTGCCTCAAATAGAAGAGATGACCAAGAAAACCAGAAAAGTTGGGCTCGGCGTAATGGGATATGCGGATATGCTGTTACAATTAGGCGTTCCTTATGATTCCGAAAGGGCGCTGGAAATCGTCGAAGATGTCATGGGATTTATCCAGGCGGAATCGACCAAAGCCTCTGCGGAATTGGCCGTAGAGCGCGGCGTATTCCCGGCCTTCAAAGGCAGTAAATACGATGTTGAGGGCGGCATCAGGGTCAGAAATGCTACGCGCACCACTATTGCCCCTACCGGCACATTATCGATTATTGCCGGGTGTTCGGGCGGCATCGAGCCGTTGTTCGCGCTGGTTTATACCCGCAATATACTGGACGGCGCGCAGATGATCGAAGCTAATCCTTACTTCGAAGAAACAGCCAAAAAAGGTGGTTTCTACAGCGAAGAATTGATGAAACAGCTGGCGGGCGGCTCCCATTTAAGCGATATCGCCGGCGTGCCCAACGAGGTGAAAAAAGTATTTGTCACCGCCCATGAGATCAGCCCCGAATGGCATGTTGAGATGCAGTCCGCTTTCCAGAAATATACGGACAATGCCGTTTCTAAGACCGTCAATTTCTCACACGAAGCCGGGAAAGGCGATGTGGCTAATGTCTATATGCTGGCCTATGAGAAAAACCTGAAAGGCATCACGATTTACCGCGATAGGAGCCGCGAAGGTCAGCCGATGAGCACCGGGCAGGCCGCCCCGCAAGCAGCGGTGGTCGAGAAGAAGCCCGACACCAAGATTCAGCCCCGCAAGAGGGCCAAGCGCACCACCGGTATTACCGAGCGGGTCAATACCGGCTGCGGTTCATTGTACGTGACCATCAACTCCGATGAAGACGGGATCTGCGAGGTGTTTTCCAACCTGGGTAAAGCGGGTGGTTGCGCCTCAGCCCAGCTGGAGGCAACCTGCCGTCTGATCTCTATCGCATTACGCTCCGGTGTTGATGTGAACACCGTGATCAAACAACTGCGCGGTATCCGCTGTCCCTCCATTGCCTGGGAAGGCGGTAAATCCGTACTTTCCTGCGCGGACGCCATCGGCAGCGTGCTGGAAAAGCACATCAGCGGCGAGACCGAGACCGAGGCGCCGGAAAAGGCACTCCCTGTTGGTAAAGCAATCACCAAAACAGAGGATTTCGGACTTGTGCGTAATATCGCCGGACAGTGCCCTGATTGCGGCGGCCTGTTAGCCTACCAGGAAGGTTGTTTCGTCTGCCCGAATTGCGGCTATACGAAGTGCTAAAAGCAATAGAAGGCCTGAAAATTGAGTATTAATGCATATCCAGTAATAGATATCAAACTAGGTAAAGTGAGTTTTAACCTGTTCCGGGACAGGAACCTGGCGGATTTCTTGGATGCGGAAATCCAGTTATATGGTGGGATTCATGACGGCTCAGGTTTGATCGAAGTTCCGGTGAAGGTTCTAAAAAAAGCACTGCGTAAGTCGGCGGAGCTTGATCTTAACGATGATACAGTGACCTGTCTCCAGTCAGACCTTGCCCACGCTAAAGCAACTCAAGAAGATGTTGTTACTTACTATTGTTTCTAGGAGCGGGTGTTACTTAACATAATAGTAAACAGGCTGTTAATTGTTTGTATTTCGTATTTTGATTTTATTTAGAGTTGCGGATTTAGATATTCGTATTTAATTCAGGTTTCCCCGATCACAAACGCCACGGCGTACTCTCTGGAATGGGAAAGACTGATATTCATCCGTGCGATGGCAGATTCCTCGGCCTGGAGTTTTGCTCTTCCCATCAGCTTCACGGAAGGCTTGCCGTTGGTTTCCGCCAGGATTTCGATGTCCTGCCAGCTGATCCCTTTATCGCAGGCTCCCAGCGCTTTTAAAACGGCTTCTTTAGCAGCAAAGCGCGCGGCTAATGACGAAGCGCTATCATATGCCTGCAATTCTGCCGGAGTAAAAACACGCTGCAGGAAAGTATTGCCCCAGCGTTTGATTAGCCGCTCTATACGCGGTATTTCAATAATATCTACGCCGACGTACTGCATATATACCTGCTTATTTTACCGTAAACGTCGCGTTATGTTTCGCGTTAATGGACACTACATATTTTCCGGCCGCTTTTTCCGTCACGGTAAACGTCACTACCTGACTGGAGCGGGCTTCCAGCGTAACGGATTTGGTATCTGCCAGTGTGCTGTTTACCAGCAGGGTGACATCAAAGGTGCCTTTGACATCGCCGCCGTTACTGACCTTTACGGAGACGGTTGCCGGCGCGCCCACTGCTACTTCCGCCGGCGCTACTGTCGGCACATCGACAA
>PMBW01000240.1 GCA_003153075.1 Dehalococcoidia bacterium
CCGTCTGAATTCATCTTGAGGGGGAAGTGAGGGGATTTCCTGCAAAAATGATAGTCTGACTCAACTGATACATTCTTCATTATACGTGGAAAGTGCCTCAGAGTCAAATTTTATGTTTAGTAAAGAGCTCTGTAACAGTGCTCCTAATATATATTTCTTTTCCATTGAAACCATATTCTTGTCCGGAATATAATTATTTTTATATTTGCAGACTATTATTTTGCGTCTCTAAAAATAGTCTCCGACATATCATGGGCCAAAGTTGGATTAGTTCGTATTCACCTAACAGATGAAAAAGTAAATAACAAAAAATGGGAAATAATATTAAAAAGGCTTAGTTCTAAATAATCTACCGTCTGCTCCTCGGTCATGCAAACGACGTACAATTTCATCTTCAGTGAAGAGAAGTTTATGGTCTTGTTCGTCACGAGGAAGGTCAGAATCTATCACTGTTAAAATATACTGAACTTTATATTTATCACATATTTGACGGATTAAATTTAAAAGGTTAACTTTTTTTCGATTGTCTAAACCTTCAAAGATACCATCATGATACACAAAATGATAGAATGGTTCAGTTGCACGAACTGCAAGCAAGGACAAATCAAAACAAGCACACATTATTTTCTTATACGAGGTGCCTTTCGATTCGCTTGTCTCATGCCCGGATTTATCACGGTCAAGAGTGCGCACATGAAATTCGAGGTTTCCTTGTTTGTTCATAGAAACTGATAAAAGTGCCTGCCGACTAGATACCCGTTCTACAAAATCCGAAAAAGTTGATCGAATAGCATCATAAGTTACATTTTGTTGCCGAATCGAATTTTGAATTTTTGTTACTGTCATACTGATTTCCTGTTTTTTCACTTCCGTATTGCGTTGTAAATCATTCGCTTGATCTAGAGAACTTAACCGCTGTTTTAATTCAATAACCTCTCTCTCTAGACCGATTAGGAATCTTTGTAATTCTTTATATTTTTCTAGTGTTTCCTTCTCGCGAAGAATTAATAGAGCGGTTCGTCTTTGTTCGTCTAAATACCCAATGCGTTTCTCTATAAATTCTCTTTTTGATAATAATTTCTGTTTAAGTTGCTGTAAACGATCAATACGTCCTTTGGTCATTCGTCTATTAAATTCTGTTAATTCTTCATATTCTTTAATTAAAGGGGTAGGAAAAACTAGATTGGCTTCGTCAAATATAGCCTTTATCTTTTTAAGATCAAATTCAAATTCAGATTTTAGTGATTTTTCGATTTCTTGAATCTGAAAATCCGCTGTATATCGCTCTTCATTAAGCTCGCCAATCTCAGATTCGATTTCATTTACGTTTGTTTGGCTTATAGTAGCTTCTAGTTCCTTAAAGCTAAAATTGTTCACTTCATTGCGTAACCTTTCTAATGCAGATGTCCTCAGGCCTAATATACCTTTAACCTCATCATATTCGTTACTTTTCGAGCCAGCTTCTTCTTCTTTTAAAATCAACGCATGTTCCAATTCTTTCACGTTATCATCAAGTTCGTATTTACAAGTAACTGGTGTATTATCAAATCCAAGAAGCAAAGCTACAAAAGGTTTCCAGTATTTATCGGCTCCTTTTTGAAACTTAGAAATTCTAAATACTTCATCGTAATCGTTTTGACGCCTTAAAAAATAACCTAGTCCTTTTCTATAGTTATATGGTTTAATCGTACTTAGCGAAAGCAATAAATCCAGTTCATTTTCAGCTTTAGTTAATGACAAATTAGTATATGTCCAAGAGTCTTCGGGCAATTGGCGTAAATCTTCGTTGGGTAGGGGACTAACATGAATACTTATAGTGCTTCGAGCCTTTACTTCGCGTCTAACAGTCACATATTGCCCTGAATGTGTCATTATTTGTAAATAAAAAACAAAATCATCGAACAGGTCGGGATGTAATCTGAAAGGATGTTCTGTATCGATTTCTCCAAGTAAACCAAAATCGATGACGGCAATAAGGAAAGTTTTTCCCAGGTTATGAGAATCCTTTTCTTTCAGTTGAGGATCTTTTACTTGGGCAAAAATTACGTTGAAACCATCTCGAAATTTTATTACGGGAAAAATTTCATCTTTGTTAGAATATAAAGATGTAATTTTCAACTCTAGCCTCCGGAGACGCCAGTTTGGTAGACAATGGCATCATTTTCATCATCATATTCAACTTTTCCTAAAAGATAAAGTAAGTTTAGGGCTGGAATAAAATTAGCCTGAGCCTTAGATCCAACGCGAGTCTGAATAGTCTCATCCAGTTCTTCCAAAGGGATTGCGTTATTTTGTTGAAGTACTGACAAAATCGATGCTGCGATTGATAGGGTACAAATATTCAAATCCATGTGTTTAGTTGGCCTTATCATTTTTTACGTCCTATGTCACAAGTGACATACATATAACTAAGCAATATGTTAAGTACTCGTCTGTCTATTTTAACATCGTCTGTCCGTTTTTGTACCGCAATGTTTGCAAAAGTATCAAGAAAATATTCGAAATGAGCGAATTGATCAAAATTCGTGGCAATCTTAGAACGTAGTTCATCAACTATTTGATAGTAGCTTTCTGCTATCCCTTGATTAACAGGATTTTTTAAGAAAGAGTCAATTCTATGGAAATATGGTTCGTGTTGTTCGAGTACAATTTGCTGGAAGTACGCATTACTCATGTTATTTAATTGGTTCTTTAATTGAAGGTTTACACTTGAGAAATCAAAACGGCTATCTCCACTTGAGTCTTGTTTCTCAATAATGGCTTTGTGTAAAACACCTATGACCTTACGAAGATCGTCCCACGAAAAATTGGTTGGTCCAATCGAATCCGAAAATAGGTATTTATTTCCATTTGTCTCAGAAGAAACCAGTTGCTTTTTATACATATATTGAGCTTTAATATCTATACTTCCATTTGTGCAAAGAGCATGGTGGGTTGGACAAAGAGCTAACATATGATGGACATCATAGTGCCGAATTTTTGCGAAGTCAATAATAGGATGAAATTCGATTGGCGTGATTTCTCTACAAATCCCACATTTATGTTTTGATTCCACCAGTAGTTGTCGTCTTACAGTCACGGGGGGATACCGCCCAGGTTGCTCGGAATCAAATTGATTTATAAAACTATCAAGGTCATTTTCTCCAATTTCATAATCAGCCCCGTTTTTAATAGCTGATAAATAAGCTATTGTTTTAGATATTGGCAACTCGATTCCATTTTCAATAGCTTGTTTAGTTTGTTCCCTTGTTAAGAAGTGTAGTTTTGAAGCCTCGCTTAGATTCATCTTTATTTATACTCGTTACATTATTAGTCAAATAGTAAAATATCTGCCATCTATATTTCGGTTCGAAGATGATCGTAACTATTCTTTGCGCCTAACTTTATAGCATGTGATTAGTAGATGTCAAATATATTATGACAAAGGAAAACACTTTTATTTTTCCATTGTTCTCAATAATTATTCCCTGCGCCAGCACGCGTCCCAGTCTTCCGGACTGATGCCCATCGAATTCAGCATCTGGTTCGGGATCTGGATCGTGGTGCCGGTCTGGGCTTCATATGACTTAATCGAGCGCAACAGGATAAAAGTCATCACCTTCATGTGCTCCAGGCTCATGCGCACCGTTGCCTGCCGTTCGCTTTTCGGGGGTGAGCCCGGTGAAGGCGGCGTCGGGTCGGTCAGCATAAAATTCAGCGTCGCGCCGTAAGGGCTGGTATTTAGTTGGAACTGGTCGATAAAAACAGAGACGGGTTCTGTCATGGTAATGCCTCCTGAAAAAAATAGCTTTTAGATGCCCTAATCGTAATGAATAGCAGGCGTAGGTGTCAAGTGTGATGGGTTTAGGTTATCAGTTCGCGACAAACTTCTCTTTACACCCATTCCTCCCCCGCCTTACAATACCGTAGGGTTTCTCACTATAGTCCCCTTGGCGTCTTCAACGAAATACTCCGCAGTCGGAGGCAAAATGTTCGAAAAAACGAATCAGCTTCGAGCAGGCGTGGGGTATAAAAAAACACCTGAAAAACGAATCGAGCCTGTTTTTGCCGATGAGTTCTCGCGGTCTTTCCGGTTTTACGCACGAAAGAAGGAAGTCCCCGTCAAAAATATTTAGGGTTGCAAAAAAACGAATACGAATACTGATAGCCTCATCTTTACCTTGACACCCTTCTGGTTCANNAAGTATCATTCATAAATAGTATCTGCAGTACCTTCGGGGAGTGAGAATGAATATATCCGTTATCATCGGCGGCGTAATTGCCCTGATATGTGTGCTCGCGGCATTTCGGTTTTTACGCAAAAAGCGGATCATCGACGATATGCCCACGTCCAAGACGCTGGGTGTATTCATCGGGCTGGCGGAGCTGAAAGGCCGCGCGGAAAGCGATCAGCCGCTGACCAGTTACCTGTCCGCCAAACAATGCGTCCTTTACCGCTGGAAAGTCGAGGAGCACTGGTCACGGACGACGGTGAGTATGACATCCAAAGGCATGCAAACGCGCCATGAGAGCGGCTGGACAATCGTCGCCAAGGGTGATGTAATTCCAACTTTTTATCTGAAAGACGATTCCGGGGTCATCCGCATTGTGCCGCAAGGCGCGGAAATCCAGGATACGCAAATATTCAATAAGACCTGTAAACGTGCCGACCCCCTGTATTTCACTAAGGGGCCGCAGTACGAAATTGCCAACTCCGACCACGAACGGCGCTTCGTGGAGACCGCGATTTTGCTGCATGCCAATTTGTATGTCATGGGACAGGCGCGGGAACGCGAAGACATCGTGGCGGCGGAAATTGCCAAAGATAAATCAGCCCCCGTGTTCCTGATTTCCACCCGCACGGAAAAACAGATTAGCTCCGGTCTCGGCGGCGGATTCTGGGCTTTCATGATTTTGGGGTTACTGGCGGCTGCCGGCGGTATTTTATTCGGGAACCTGGCACTAAACCCGGGCATTCCGCAAGCATGGCCGCCGTACGCAATTGCTGTCGGCGGATACCTGATTATTATCGCACTGGGATGGATCTGGACGGTTTTCAACAGCCTGATTAATCTGCGCCAGCGGGTCAAGCAGGGATGGTCGCAGGTGGATATCCAGTTGAAGCGGCGCAACGACCTGATCCCCAACCTGGTGCAGGTGGTAGAGGGATATGCCGCCCACGAGAGCGGCCTGCAGGAATTGGTGACCAAATTACGGCAGCAGATATCCGCAACGCCGCCCGGCGTCGAAGGGCCGGACTATACCGGATTCATGCCTACTCTACGTGTTGTTGTTGAAGACTACCCGGATTTAAAAGCCAGCGAGCTGTTTCTCAAGCTGCAGAAAGAACTGTCCGATACCGAACAGCGCATTGCATTGGCGCGTGATTATTTTAACCAGATCGTGACCTTCTATAACACCCGGCTGGAGATCGTCCCGGATACGTTATTAGCCAAGATGATGGGGCTTAAACCCGCCGTATTAATGGCTGCGGCTGATTTCGAAAGGGCGCCCATGGTAGTGCATTTAGTCTCCGAAAGCTAAAGAAAGAGTGGCTTAACGCCTTTCTCGAACTCGCTTTGGTAAAGCCGGGATTTTTCTAATGTTAGTAATCCCAGATATTGCTTGATTATTGATTGTTGATACTTGTTTATTTCTCTTTTGTGAGCGGTAGTGTAACAGTAAACCGCGCGCCTTCGCCCGGGGCGCTTTCGACTGTAATAGTTCCCTGATGGGCCGTCACGATCTCTTTAGCAATGGTTAGCCCCAGTCCGACTCCGGTTCTGGTGCCGGGAACCTGGTAGAACCTTTCAAACACGTGTGCCAGCTGGTCGGGATGGATACCGGGGCCTTCATCCGCAACCGTCACTCTGGCAAATTTCCCTTCGCCCTGCCCTGATACGATAGTAATCTTACCGCCGGTCGGACTATTTTTTATCGCATTATCCAGCAAATTAATAAACACCTGCTCCAATGTATCGTTATCGCCCGTCACAATCAGATCCGGTTCGGCTTGTAAATCCAGAGTAACCTGTTTCTCTTTAGCCTGCACGGCTAAAATCTCAGCGCAGCGCTCTAACGTATCCCCGATATTTACCGGCTCTTTCCGGAAATTTATCTGATTTGAATGCATACGCGAAAGCTCAAGTAATTCATCAACTTGATGCCGCAACCGCCTGGATTCTTCATCGATAATTTGCGCCGCTTTCAGTTTCGTTTCTTCATCAGCGGCCGTGCCGTCCAGCAAAGCCTGGGCAAACCCTTGGATGGAGGTTAAAGGACTGCGCAATTCGTGAGACACATCGGCAACAAAATGGCGCAGCCTTAATTGCGCCTGCTCGACATTTTCGGTCATACGGTTGAAACTTTCCGCCAGCGCTTTGATCTCTTTCGGCCCTTCCGGTTTGATTCTTTGGCTGTAATCGCCGGCGGCCATCTGTTCGGCAGCAGTGGTAACTTTTGCCAACGGACGGTAAATTGCGCGCGCCATCAGTACCGCCGCCGCTAATGAACTTGCCAGCGCCAGTCCGGCCGCGATCAGGAACGGCAAGATAATCGTTTTTATTACGGTCAAGATTCCCGGCCGCGGTATTGCCAGTACCAGTGTTTCAACTCTGTTCAATTGGCTGTTTTGCCTTGTTACAGGATAGGTGGCATAGAGAAATGTTCTGCCGTCGGTGGTAGTTATTTTCCCTTTTAGCGCCGAGGTGACCCCCTGGGGCAATGTTCCGGAAGCCAACTGGATCGGTTGCAGCGCTTGCGGTTGCAGGGGCACCAATTGCCTGACGATCTCACCGGAAGCATCCGTTAAAAGGATATAAGCACCATTTTTATCGGCCTGTTCCTGAAGCGCAGTCAGAACCTGCTGGGGAGTGACATTGCCGCTGATCAGCGCGATCAGCTCGATCGATATCGGGCGGGTCATTTTATCTAATCCGGACAGCGCTGAATCGTCTACCAGGCCCCTCAATAATAGCGCAACCACCATGCCGACGATAAAAAGAAACAGCAGCACCAGCAGGGCATAACTCCGGAATAAACGCAGCCGGAGGCTCATTTCGCTTCCTTGCGTTCAATCAGTTTGTAACCGGTGCCGCGGAAAGTCTCAATATCGGCGGAGGAGTCTTTCAGCTTGTCGCGCAGGTGGCTGACATGCACGTCTACCGTGCGGGTTTCGCCGTAGTAATCATAACCCCAGACCTGGTTAAGCAGGCGCTCGCGGCTTAAGACGATATCCGGATTCTGCGCAAAGACATACAGCAGGTCAAACTCTTTTGTGCGTAGTTTGAGGGGTTCATTATTGATAATAACGTCTCTTTTCAAAACGTCGATGTGCACGCCGTATATATCGATAATCTGCTGCGGTTCAGATTCNNGGTTTGGCGAGATAATCATCGGCGCCCAGTTCCAGGCCGACAATTTTATCAACATCTTCCCGGCGGGCGCTCAGCATTAATATCGGCACTCTACTCTTCGCCCTGATTTGCCGGCAGACTTCAAACCCATCGATGTCCGGCAGCATGATATCCAGAATGATTAGATCGGGATTGGCAGTGGTCACCATCGAGAGGCCGTCCTGTCCCCGCGTGGCTGACTCCACCTGAAAACCGTCGCGCTGCAGATAGAGCCTGGCCAGCTCTATGATGTGAACTTCATCATCGATTATCAATATCTTAGCCATTTTCATCCTCGCCATGTATTATACAGGATTTTATCAGGGAATCAACTTTATTAATAAAAGAGCCGACAGGGCGTTTGCCACTGCCGGCTCTTTGGATTCAACTGCCCGGTCTCTTATTTATTGTGCAATTTTTGCCAAAGAGTAAAGACCTTCAGTGCCTGGTCTTTATTGATCTTACCGGCGTCAACCGCTTTATCAAGCGCCAAACGGACTCTGGCGCCGTCTCTGACCTGCAGTAAACGCACCAGCGGCGAGCCTGGTTTAAATTGCTCGTGGTGGTTGGTCCACATCTTTTTAATAGCGGTAAGCTGGGCATCGTTTATCTTACCGTCTGTTCTTACTTTCGCCAGGAACGCATCAACTTTAGCTTGGTCCTGTACGGTCAATAAGCGGACTAAAATACGTACCTTGTTTANNACCACTAAAGCCAGCACTACAACCCCAATGATTAAAAACTTCTTTTTCATGTATTTTTACTCCTTACATTCTTAACTCTATACCGGCGGTGTTAACTGATTATTATCGCATTGTAAAAATTATGTAAAACTCAAAACCTCAATTTTTAGTATGAAAATTATTATCCACAAGCACAATTTACCTTGTCGTACCGATTCAATATTGATAAAATAGTGGCATTAACCAAGAATAATGGAGGTCGCAATGAAAATCAAGTGGCTGGGAGTAGCGTGTTTTCTAATCACAAGTAATAAAGGCCTGAAAATTATTATGGATCCTTACGAGATCGATCCGCGCGGTAATATCAAGCACGCGCCCGTAACGGAATACGCGGATATTGTCACTGTCAGCCATGAACACGGCGACCATAATCACACCGCCGATATTAAAGGTAATCCAGTGATCGTACGGGGTGTCGGGAAGCATACCGTACAAGGCATCGAGTTTACAGGAATTGCCTCCTTCCACGATAATGTTTCCGGTGCGCAGCGTGGTCCGAATAACATCTTCTGCTTCACCATAGACGGCGTGAGGGTTTGTCACTGCGCGGACCTGGGACATACACTGGATAGCGACACCCTGAAAGCCATCGGGCCGGTGGATGTCCTCATCTTCCCCACCGGCGGACCGCCGCAAACAATTGATCTACCGGAAGCCGTCGCGCTGTGGGATACAATGAAACCCGGCGTGGTAATTCCTATGCATTACCGCCATCCGAAACTGCTGTTCCCCAAGTACGGCGTGGAAGACATTCTGAAGCTCAGGCCGGATGCGGTGAAGACTGGTAAAAGTGAAATTGAATTGACCGCGGGAAAAGTACCTGCCGGACAGATTATGATCATGGAACCGGCATTGTAGGGAATAATCAAGATTCAATAGACAACCACTACTTCCCCCAGTTGAGCTTGCCGGAGAAATGGACGGTATTCTCGTCGTCAGCGATAATTTCGCCGATGTGATAGGCGTGAATCCCCTTGTCTTCCAGGTATTCGATCATCGCTTTTTCCTGCGCGGGAGCGACGACCATCGTCATCCCGACGCCGATATTGAGGTTGTTTATCATGTCCTCTTCCGGCACGCCGCCGACATCCCTTATCACCTTGAAAACCGGCAGCACTTCGATCTTATCCAGATGCACCAGCGCGCTCAAACCCTCGGGTAAAATCCTTTCGAGATTACCGCAAATACCGTCGCCGGTGATATGCGCCAGTCCGCGCACTTTGATAGAATCCAGGATATCTTTTAAATACGGATAATAGGCCGTATGCGGGCGTAAAACCGCGTCGATGAACGGCTTGCCGTCCACTTTCGCTTTGAGGATTGCCGGTTTGTCGGTGATCAACTTGCGCACCAGGGAATAGCCGTTAGTGTGCAAACCGTTCGAGGCCAGGGCAATAACCTTATCTCCTTTTTTAATGCGGGAGCCATCGATGATCTTCTTTTTACTAACTACGCCCACAACCGTGGAACTCAAAACAAATATACCCTCACGTAAAACGCCGGGCTGTTCTGAAATCTCCCCGCCCACCAGGCAGCAGTCCTGGTTAACGCAGGCCTGATTGATGGCGGTGATAATTTTATCAATATCTGCTTTGATCAGTTTCCCCACTACGATAACATCCAAAACCGCCAGCGGCTTGCCGCCCATGACGATGATGTCGTTGATCAGGTGATTGATCATGTCGTAGCCGATATTATCGATTTTATTGGATTGTTTTGCTAATAACTGCTTGGAGCCCGGTTCTTCCGCTTTCAGTACCAGCACGGGATCGGAAATACCGGGAAAGGTCGCTTCAAAAAGCGAAGCAAACGCCCCCACTTTGTTCAAAATGCGGGGGTCATCCATCGTTAGTTTCTTGCGCAGACCCTGCGTAATATCAGAATGCCCGTCACGGTCGACACCGGCGGCGGCATAGGTCTGTTTTTCTGATTTTTTGGGCATTGCTCTACCAATCTCTCCGACTATTTTCCCCGCTCGAAGAGCGCTTTTTTACTCTTCTGGCCTTTCACTAACTGCATTTCGCCTTTACACTGGAAATAATATTTACATGGGAAGATTCCACGCGGTTCGCAGCCGCGGCCCCTTTGCGCTTCTTGCCAGGCCTCCATGCCTTCCAGCGCCATGTTAATATCTTCTTTATCAGTTAGTTCGAAGCCGCACTTATCGCAAACCAGCTTTTCCATTTACTACCTTAGTTCCTCGTGATTTAGGAGTTTCCCCTCTTAAAGTTGAGTAATTCTCTCTTTAATCTCTCCGTACCAGGGAGAGAGAATTCTATTTCGTATACTTTTTCACAAAGCGNNNNATCGACGGGAAGGCATAAAAAGCGCCCTTAGGTTCATAGCAGGTCAAGCCGATATCTCTTAACCCCTTAACCATAACCTGCCGCCGCCGGTTATAATCTTCCACCATCTCCATGACACTTTCCTGGTCGCCTTTCAATGCTTCGAGCGCAGCCATCTGCGACATTGTGGAGACACACATCATCGTGTATTGATGAATTTTATGCATGGCACCGATGATTTCTTTCGGTGCTGCGGCATAACCAATCCGCCAACCGGTCATCGCGTATGCCTTGGAGAAACCGCCCAGAAAAACGGTGCGCTCTTTCATTTCCGGCAATGAAGCAAAACAGGTAAATTCTGCGCCGTAAATCAATTTGCTGTAAATCTCATCGGAGATGATGGTGAGATCATATTTCAGAGCAAGGGCGGCTATATCGGCCAGTTTCTGACGGCTCAATACGGCGCCGGTAGGGTTGGAAGGATAACCGATGAGAATAGCCCGCGTTTTTTCCGTTATATGTTTTTCAATATCTGAGGCGGAAATTTCAAAATTATTCTTTTCATAGGTAGGGATGTGCACCGGTTTGCCGCCCGCGAGCGTAACACAGCTGCCGTAAGCTACGAAACAGGGGTTAGGGATGATCACCTCATCTCCGGGGTCGACGATTGCACGCATGGTAAGATCGAGAGCTTCGCTGCACCCAACCGTGATCAGCAGCTCGCTGGTGGGGTCATAATCAACCTTATATTCGGTCTTCAGGAAGCGGGCCAGCTCTTTACGCAATTCCGGCATGCCGGAATTAGAGGTATACATTGTCTGCCCTTTTTCGATCGATTCAATGGCAGATTCGCGGATATGCCACGGGGTTGTATAGTCAGGCTCGCCGACGCCCAGTGAAATCACGCCGTCGATGGAAGACAGCAGATCGAAAAATTTGCGGATGCCGGACGGCTGGATTGCATTTGCCCGCTGGGAAATATGCTGTATGCGATGTTTTTGGGTTCCGGTTGGTGTTTTCATAAATATCTCCTGGCAGGTAGCACTTATAACACTACGGCTTGACGCGTGACGACTTCTTCACTTTCCATTACTTCGCCGTCGTCTTTGTAACGTTTCAGGATGAACTGCGTAACAGTCTCCTTGACGCCGTCGATGTGGGATAACTTTTGCGAGACGAAATTAGCAATCTCGTGATTATTTTTACCGGTCACCATGACCAGTAGATCAACTGTGCCGGAAACGAGGTACACGCTCCTGGCTTGCGGGAAGCGGTAGATGTGCTCCGCAATGGAATCAAACCCGACATCTTTTTGCGGCTCCAACTTGACCCCGATCCAGGCCAGGACATGCTCATTTTCTGCCTTGTCCCAGTTGATGATCGCCTTGTATTTCAGAATCGTGCGGTCGTCCTGGGCTTTTTTAATGAGCCTTGTTACTTCCGTCTGGGGCATGCCGGTCATGGCGGCAATCTGTTTAGGTGTGGCGCGGGCATCATTTTCCAGAATTTTTAAAATATCTTTCAGCATTTTTCCGCTCCTGACAGGTGCAGTAAACGATAAATTAACGGGTTCTTACATTATAGCAAAAGGGAATACGAAATCCTAATATCGAAATATGAAACAAATAATCAATCACAAATACAAAAATAGAATCCATCACAACGAAATTCAGGATTTAGACAAGCCTTTTCTTGATTCACTCTCTTTCAATACAATACTGCGTAAGTACCTTGTCTCTCCCTGATATTAAGATAGGTTGCATTGTATGTACTTACAAGAGTTTAGACCGCAGGTCTTCTTCGGTGCCAGTCGGTGACCTGCTGGTAGGCGTAGCTGATCTTAAGCAGGGTTTCTTCTGCGAAGGGTTTACCGATGATCTGCATGCCGATGGGCAATCCCTGCGCGAAACCGGCCGGAATGGAGATGCCGGGGATACCGGCGATATTGACCGGCAGTGTGCAGACGTCGCTGAGGTACATCTGAACGGGATTATCAGCTCTTTCCCCGATCTTGAACGGCACGGTAGGAGAAGTGGGGGTGACCAGCGCATCGTATTTTTCGAAAGCCGCATCAAACTCACGCCGGATCAGTGTGCGCACCTTCTGCGCTTTCAGGTAATAAGCATCGTAATAACCGGAAGACAGGGCATAGTTGCCGAGCATGATGCGGCGCTTGACCTCCGGCCCGAAACCAAATTGCTTGGTCTTTTCCATACCTTCCCACATATTGTCGGTATTCAGGTAAGAAAAGCCGTACTTGGAGCCGTCGTAACGGGC
>PMBW01000277.1 GCA_003153075.1 Dehalococcoidia bacterium
GCTTTGTCATTTTTACATTGTTCGACGGCGCGCTCCGCATCGAAATCCGTCATTTTGCCGGGTGTAACTTCAAAACCCGGAGTGATGATCCTGATCATCTTGCGGCCGGTCCTTTGTTCGGCAGCATCGATGGCTGCGTTAAGTATGGGATTGAATGACGGCGGCCTCAGGATTGCGTCTACTCCGGAGTTTAGAAAGACCACCAGAATATCCTCGATGTGTTTGCGGTCCATCAGCGATTTGATCAGTTTGTCTTTAGCCAGGCTCGTGTGGGAAGCGCCGAGGAACCAGTTTGAGCCGATGATAAGGCGCGGTAAGGAAACGCCGCCAACGGTAGTCCGCGGAAATCCATTCATTGTTGTCACCTTGCTTTATTTTATTGGATGTTGTTAATTGATTATATAATAATTGGTTAATAAGTTGTAATAAATGATGGTAAATAGAAGGGGAACTTGCGCTTTTTGTTTTTAAAATGATGAGAAGCTGTAAAAATCATCATCAAACCATTGATTTATAGAAAGTTGCGGCGTTTCACTGTATAATAACTAATTGTTGCCGAAAATTGCACCACGATTTCCGGTGATTGCGGAGGGGTGACCGAGTGGCTGAAGGTAACGGTCTTGAAAACCGTCGTTGCGCAAGCAACCGCAGGTTCGAATCCTGTCCCCTCCGCCAAAACTACCAAAAATCGAAATATCAAAAAACAATAATCAAGTTTCGATGCTATTCTTTTCCGGTGTTCTTAATCCCCTATGCGTGACGCATGTATTTCGTAACTCAGTTTGTATAATTGCCAGCGGACAGGAGCAAAAAAATGAGCATAATAACAACGATTTACGTCATCAACGCGACTTTGCTGTTCCTGCACGAGATGGAATCGGCGTATGTCAAAGAGTGGGAGATATTCAAACTGCCCGGTACGATAAACGGCTTCGTAGTATTACATATTCCCATACTTTTGGTTTTATTCTGGGGCGCGATACAAATTGAGCAGAAGACAACCACCGGCGCGATTATCGGGGTGATTGCTGGTATCGGCGGACTACTCCCTTTTGTTGTGCATAAATTACTGGTTAAAAAGAAAGGGTATTTCGAATCAACAACGTCTAATGTTATCATCTATCTGAATGTATTATCCGGAATCGGCACCGCTGTTTTAGCCGTGTTATTGTTAGCCGGTCGCATCAATTAGGAGACTAAAATGAGTCAGGTTCTTGAGCAGCTGAGAGCGGAATTACGCGCCAACTCCGATGAAAAAACAATCGACAATTATCAGCATTTTTTTAAAGAAGCGGTGAAATTTTACGGCGTCAAGACCGGTCTGGTCGAGCGAATGGCCGCGAAATACTGGCATGAGATAAAACCGCTGAAAAAACAGGAAATATTCGGACTATGTGAAGATTTATTACGCTCGGACTACTCCGAAGAGGCGTTTATCGTTGCTTATTGGGTGCCCAAACTGACCGGTCTGTTCGAACCGGCAGACCTGGCGGTATTCAAGCGCTGGATAGATACATATATCAACGATTGGGCAAAGTGCGATGGGTTCTGCAACCATACCATCGGTAATTTCGTGGCAAAGTATCCGGAGAGCATCAAGGAGATTATCAGCTGGACGTCATCGCCGAACAGGTGGATGAAAAGAGCAGCGGCGGTATCCCTGATCATACCGGCCAAGCAGGGGCAGTTTTTCCCGGAGATCATTCAGATCGCCGACTGTTTATTACTCGACAAGGATGATATGGTGCAAAAGGGTTACGGCTGGTTGCTGAAGGAAGCGAGCAAAAAACACCAGGATGAAGTCTATCAGTACGTGTTAAAGCACAGGAAGGATATGCCGCGGACTGCCTTAAGGTATGCCATTGAGAAGATGCCGCCGGAAATGAAGGCAGAGGCAATGAAGAAGGTGTAAATCAATCTGCCCACTCACTCAATTCGATGGTATCACTCTCTATATGCCCGGAATGACAATTATCCTATTTGCCGATGGAGACTTCGTTCAGTTTGACCATACCCATGGCATCGAGGGTGTAACCTTGCACGTTGGGTTTGACCAGCGTGTAGTTTTTACCGAACCAGAGAGGTATACAAGCCGCGTCATTGACCAGCATTTGTTCCACCTGCTGATAATCTGCCAGGCTTTTTGCGCTGTCCTGTTCCTTTCCGGCTTTTGCCAGTAAATCATCGACGGCGCTATTGCTGTAGCCGCCGAAGTTACTTGAAGTATTGCTGGCAAAGAGCAAGTCCAGGAAATCCTGCGGGTGGGGATAGTCGGCACTCCAGCCGCTGTCATACATGTTGTCCAATTCATCCTTGGTGTGGTAGAGGAATCTTTCCGGATCGATCTCCCGAATGGTCACTTCCACGCCCAGGTTTACGCGCCATTCATTGACTAGCGCTTCCAAATTTGATCCGACACCGCCGCCGTAACCGGAGGTGGTGAGGACGATCGGCGGGAGTTTGGAGACATCACCGTATTTGGATTGTTTGATCAGATCCAGTGCTTTTTGCGGATTGAAAGCCAATCCTTGCAACCCTGAATTATAACCGGGCATATCCGGCGGCAGGATTCCGTTCGCTTTGTCCATCATGCCTTTGTATACAAGCGATACCAGTTTATCTTTATCCACGGCCATCGAAAATGCCTGGCGTATTTTGGGGTCGTCGAATGGGGCTTTGGTGCAATTAAAACCGATGTAACTGAAGCTCAATTCCGGAGTGACCGTTAATTGACTGAGATAATCACCAGCCGGATCGGTTACTTCGTCTATATACGGGAGGGAAACGCCGGTAGCATCGATATCGCCGGTTTCATATAAACGTTCCGGCACGCCTGACCAGAGGCCGTAATTCACCGAAGCGACTTTGGCAATATCGCCGTAAAAGCCGGAGTTCCGCGCAAGGATGAATGACTTGTTGGCCACCCAGGTCTGGAGTTTAAAGGGGCCGGTGCCGTTCGGCTGCCGCCACCAATTAGCGCCTTTATTGACATTATTTTTATCCACGACAAACGCGGTGGGATAGGTCAGCTTGTACAGGAAATAGCTGCGGGGTGCATCGATGGTAACCTGCAGCGTGTAGTTGTCAATTACTTTCACACCGCTGAGAGAGGTTGCTTTCCCGGCCAGCATGTCTTTTACCCCGACGATATCGCCAAGGTACGGCTCGGCGGTCTGCGAACCGGTGGCCGGATTGGCGGCGCGCTCCCAGGAATACTTGAAATCGTCGGCTTTGAGCTCACGTCCGTCCTGGAATTTCACACCCTGCTTGAGGGTAAAGGTATACACGGTGCCGTCGGCGCTGATATTCCAGCTTTTAGCGATATCCGCGACCGGCTGCAGGTTTTTATCCAGCGTCACCAGTCCGCTGAAGATTTGCATGATGAAATAATGCGAGCTGGCATCGCCGGCGACTGCCGGGTCTAGTGTCAAAGGGTCGGTGCCGTACAGGTGCAGCACGGCGCTGCTGCCGGAAGCAATTGCGCCTGACGTGGGCGGGGTAGTGGTGTTAACAGGTATACAGCTGCTGAGAACTAGAGATAAAACCAAAAGAGGCAAAAATAAATTAGTCAGTATTTTATTTAATTTACTCATAATAATATCAATATAGCATAAGTGAGGAAATGGTGTTAAAAATAGCAATTTGCGAACAGCTTAGTTTGAGTATTCATTCACTTAAGAGAAGTAATCGGGTCTTAAGGGCAGACAATTAATATTTACAAAGAGGGGCTTAATGACCCTCTTGAACTCCCTCAGGTGAAGGAAGACTTTTGGGGTTTGTTACGCAGTTCACTATAGTATTACGAGGGCAATAAAAGTTAAAGAACAACAGACCCCGGATAGTCCTGTTTAGAAAAGCAGGTCTTGATTATTGAATAACTTTTGTTACCATGTGCGATGTTTGACCGGGCAAATAGGAGGAATGCTTGCCCGGACCGCCGACAACAATGATGTGCAGGTATTCTTTTCTNNATAGAGATAATCGATAACGGACTGCTTGGAAAAACCGTCCCGGGCAATTGTGGCGGCATGCTCCGGTCCCAGCGCCAGCAGGGCATCGCCGCCGCCGCCCAGCGCTCCCCGGACATGGTTATTTCCGAGGGTAGCCATCGTCCCGGCGATGGTGGATAGAACTTCTTGCGCAGTCAAGGCGTCGTGGTCGTTAATGTTATGCGGGTTTTCGAGGCCTACCACACTGACGGTGCTGGTAGAAGTAGCGAATCCCCTTTCTACGCTCAGTGGTTCCCACGGGCTGTCCTCTTCGTTTTCGGCAATGCAAAAGGTGTATTTGCCCGGTTGTCCCTGGGTTGACATATCTATTAATCCCGGGAAGGCGCCGCCGATATTCGCCAGGATCAATCTGACAGCCCTGCCGATAGCAGCATTGCTGCGCCAACCCGGTCCGAAAGTCCCGGACTTGCTGTTAATATTTAATTTTTTAACGATCGGGCCGTTGATGATCAACAACGGCGCAATCGGTTCGGTGGTTGGCTGTATGAATGCAAGGTTGAACTCTTTTTCGCACATTGCTGAGATAGCTGCAGTAAGCACGGGCATATATTCCGGGAGGCAGCCGGCCATGACGGCGTAAATCGCAATTTTCTCAACCGTAGCTTCTGCATTGGCCGGAGGGATGACGCCAATTATTTCCGAAGGATCCCTGTTGACCCCGGCCTGCATCCTTTTGATGTTTGCCCGCGTGGGTTCAATAATTGGAAGCCCGTCGGTCCAACCTTTTACCATAAAAGAATCGAAGAGCTCTTGTTCGGAATTAGTCACCGTAAATTCCTTTGGGATCGGCTTTTTAATAGTAATTCATCCCTGTCTGTAAATGAGCAAAGCTGCAGTGTAACGGCATAATAGCATAAAATTAGTGGTATAATAAACCACCGAAAATAAAAGAAGAAATTATGCCGTGAAAAATTATTTAAAAGTGCGGGAATTACTGGAAGCGCGGGAGGAAAACCTCTCTCCTTACGCGCAAAAAAGCCGTTTATCGAAGGGCCGCCAGCGGGAGGAACCGCCGGATGCGGTGCGGACCGCTTTCCAGCGCGACCGCGACCGGATCCTGCACTCCAAGTCTTTTCGCCGTTTGAAACACAAGACGCAGGTCTTTATCGCGCCGGCGGGCGACCATTACCGTACCCGATTGACGCATACGCTGGAAGTATCACAGATCGCCCGCACGATCGCACGGGCTTTGAATCTGAATGAAGACCTGACGGAAGCGATCAGCCTGGGACACGACCTGGGACATACGCCTTTCGGGCATGAGGGTGAGAATGTATTGAACGAGCTTTCGCCCTACGGGTTCAAGCATAATGAACAATCGTTACGGGTGGTTGATCTGCTGGAAAACGGCCGGGGTTTGAACCTGACCTGGGAGGTGCGGGACGGTATTGTCAACCACTCCAAATCACGCGCCAAAGTATTAGGCAGTGAATGGGGGCCGGTCAGCACCCTCGAAGGCGAGATTGTGAAGCTGGCAGATTTGGTGGCTTATGTCAATCATGATTCCGATGATGCTATCCGCGCGGGGATCATCACGGAAAGCAGTTTACCGGAAGTTGCTACGAAAGTACTGGGCAATTCTCCTGTTAAAAGAATAAATACCATGGTTTGCGATATTATCGAAAATTCCTGGCAGGTCGGCGGGTATGATAACGGGGAAAAAAAGATTAGGCTGGGGATCCGCATGAGCCCGCGGGTGTTAAAAGCCACAGGTATCCTGCGTGATTTTCTCTTCGAACGGGTCTATTATGTGCAGGCGGCTTTACCGGAAACGGAGCGGGCGCGGGAAGTCATCCGTTTTCTTTACAGCTATTTCCTGCAACACACAGAGGAATTACCGCCGGAGTACCTTCTGCACAGCGATCTGAAGTGGCGCGGTGTGATCGATACCATCGCCGGCATGACCGACCAATATGCCCTGAAAACCGCCGAAGAATTATCTTTACTTACACACAAAAGCACTCCATAATATATTCAGTAAGTTATTCTTTTTATGCTTTCCCTTTGAAAAAATATGTGTTAAGATATTTGTCTCTATGAGCACTGTAGACGAAGTAAAACAGAAATTAGACATCGTAGAAGTTATCGGGCAATACACCAAACTGACGAAAGCCGGACGTAACTTCAAGGCCGTTTGCCCGTTCCACAACGAAAAAACGCCGTCTTTCTATGTGTTTCCGGAAAGGCAGTCCTGGCATTGTTTCGGCGCGTGCAGTACCGGCGGCGATGTGTTTACTTTTGTGATGAAGAAGGAAGGGCTGGATTTCGGCGAAACACTGCGCCTGCTGGCGGATAGAGTCGGCGTGAGTTTGCCTACGCACATCGAACAGGGGCCGAAAAAAGACGAGAAGGATAAATTATTCCAGGTAAACGAGGCGGCGGTACAGTATTACCACAATCTGCTGGTCAATTC
>PMBW01000303.1 GCA_003153075.1 Dehalococcoidia bacterium
AGGGACTGAAAACTGATGTCAAAAAAACTAAAAATAGTCATGGCAGTAGTGGCAGGTGTAGTGGTGTTAGCAGTTGGCGGTGCTGCCATTGTTATGGCGGCGGGTAGCAGTACTACTCAAACAACAACCCCGACGGCACAGAGTAACACCCTATTTACCAAAGCGGCGGCTATATTGGGGGTGACAGAACAGCAACTGACCGATGCCTTCAAACACGCCAATACACAAGCGGAAAGTGACAGGATTGACCAGCAACTGGCTCAGGCAGTGACTAAAGGAACAATCACCCAGGCAGATTCTGATGCCATTAAAGCGTGGCTGGCGCAGAAACCGACTGCTCCGACCAAAGATACCCTGAAAGCGTGGCAAGACAACCAACCGAAATTAACCAACCCGGATGCGCTCAAAGGTTTATTGGGATTTGATGGCAGAATGATGGGTGCAGCAAATGGTGCTGCTATTAATAATACCGATTTGCTTACCCAGGTAGTGGCGGATCTAAACAGCGCCACCGGAAAATCGATAACGATATCACAACTTCAAGATGCTTTAACCCAGGCGGCGGCACAGATGAAATCGGATGCTCTGGCAAAATCCCTGGCAAATGCGGTCAGTAATGGCAAAATTACCCAGGCAGAAGCCGACCAGATTCAATCGTGGTGGAATCAGCGACCGGCGGCCGTAGACAAACTAGCGCCTAACGGTGGGTTCTGTCTTCCCGGGATGGGCCGGGGTGGTATGATGCCCAGTTTCCGTGGAATGAACCGGGGTGACAGAATGTTCCCGGATAAACCTACCCAAACCACACCCTCAGAATCAACGAACTAAATATTGTTCAACTTCAAACTTACAGACGAAGCGACCCCATTTCTATTAGGTCGCTTCGTCTTTTTTCATTGTCGGAAATTTATGTTTAGTCAATGGCAATCATCACACTGGAAGCCTTGATTACAGCGTAGGCTGACTTACCGACTGCCAGACCCAGATTATCGGCAGACTCTTTGGTAATGATGGACACTATTTGTGCGCCGCCAGGAAGCTCCAGTATGACTTCGGTATTGACTGCCCCTGCCTTAATTTGAACGACTTTCCCTTTTAAAATGTTGCGAGCGCTTAGTTTCATCGTAATACCTCCTTACTTTTGTACTTCAATATTACCACAACAAAATTGATAAAAATTTTTCAACCTTTCCGTATCCTTACAAATAGCGGTTGAGTTGCGCGTGATATTTCCCCTGACACAAATATCGTTCACCGAAACATATCTGTAATACAGAATTAACATATTTGTAATCCATTGATAACTTGCCCGAAACATCTCCTCCGTAAACTAAAAGTATAAGTTACTGCTCAGTCAGCAGACGGCAGCTATGAAAAATGCCGGCTCGAACTGTGCGAGGGAGGAGAAAATGCAAGCAACATCAAGTTCCGGAAAGACCACTAACGTACAATCATCTGGAGGGATAAAAAGAACTTTAAATCTGACATCCCTCACCGTGAACGCCATGGCACTGATTGCCCCCGGCGCTTTTCTCTGGACCACTTTCCAGTTACAAGCAGCCCAAATGAATGGCGCGGTATCCACGGCTGGAGAAATGTGGACGGGGCTGGTAGCCGCACTCGTCCTGGCATTTCTTACCGCCATTTCATATGCTGAACTCTCGGACATTTACCCCAAAGCGGGCAGTGGTTCATCATATTATTTCGCAGAGGCAGCCCTGCTGGAAAAAGAAAAAGCTCATCACCGTCAATGGGCCCGTGTTGCCAAATTCTCTATCGGCTGGATTTCTCACCTGTATTATTGGATATACCCGGGAATTATGGTAGCCTTTTCGGCAACATTGATTGTATATATCTTCGGGTTATTCGGAGTTTCTCTGTTGATCTGGGAGAAAATCCTCGCTGCAGCCATATTTGCGGTGATTAACGGCTACATCGCCTTCCGGGGTGTCACCGGTTCCACCATCACCTCGGTCGCAATTAACGCAATTCAACTGGTTTCTCTTCTGGCATTTTCGGTACTGGCCATCATCTACCGGGTTGCCCACCCGGCATTAGCATATACTGCGTCTATACCATCCATCCTGCTTCCGCATAATTTTACCAATGTGATATTTCAATCGACCATTGCTATCCTATTATTAGTAGGGTTTGAGTCGGTAACCGCATTTGGTTCCGAAGCGATCAATCCAAAAAAGGATATCCGCCGCGCCATTTTGCTGTCACTGATTATCCAGGGTGTCTTTGCGTACCTGTTTGAATATTTCGCCGCCAATTACTTTGTCAGCACTCAGTTGACTGCCACTGCTGCCAACGGTTCCGTTGTCACGGGTTATGCCGCTGCCGGCGCTTCCGGAGCGCCGATTGCCGATATGATCAGGCTAATTGGTGATAAAATGCTCGGCGGGACAGGTCTCGCGTTACTTCTGGTGATGGCTTTCACCGTAGTACTGGCTCTGATCGGAACCACACTGGCTTGTTTGAATACCGGCGTGCGTATTACCTATGCCATGAGTAAAGACAAAGA
>PMBW01000223.1:0-6869 GCA_003153075.1 Dehalococcoidia bacterium
AAGGGGGATTTACTTTTCCGCGGTGTACTTTTTACCTCGATTTTAGTTTATGGTTTCTATTTTCGGACACCCTCAGATACAGAGGGATTTTTCCGTGGTAATAAGGTGCTCATATTTTCGTATTTATATGAATGCTGCCATCTCTATTACCAACCATTCCGGGGCAGGTTGGCATCCAGACCCGTTAGTTTCTATCCCTCAGCTGTTGCTACCGCAACCGGCTTCGGTTCCTCTTTCGCCTCTTCCGGTGCGCTCCGGTAATTGCATTTGGTGCATTTCGCCTTGCCTTCTTTATACTCTACCAGCAGACCGCCGCAAGTGGGGCACGGCTGCGGTAATGGCTTGGAATTCGCCGCGAATGTGCACTTCGGATAGGCGCTGCATCCGTAAAAGATCTGCCTCTTTTTATTGAACCGCTGTATCAATTCGGCGCCGCATTCCGGGCATTTGACCCCGGTTTTGATTTGGTAAGAACGGGTGGTTTTACATTCCGGATAACCGGTGCAGGCCAGGAATTTCCCGAAACGTCCGATTTTGATCGCCATCGGCTTGCCGCACTTATCGCATTTTTCATCCGTCAGTTCGACCGGTGTCTCCACCTTTACAATATCTGCCGAAGCCTTCTTCAGGTCGGCTTCAAAAGGAGTGTAAAACTCTTTGACTACGTCGATCCAGACCTTCTTATCCTGAGCGATCTCATCGAGGTCGTCTTCCATATGTGCGGTGAAATCGATATCAACAATATCCCCGAAGTTCTGGATCAAAAGGTCGGTGACGGTCATACCCAGTTCGGTCGGTTTAAAAATACCGCTGGTCTTGGTGACATATTCCCGCCCTTTTATCGCCAGCATGATTGACGCATAAGTACTCGGTCGCCCGATGCCGCGCTCTTCCAGCATCCGGATCAGGCTGGCTTCGGTAAAGCGTGACGGTGGCTGGGTAAATTTCTGTTCTGAGAAAAGTTCGATCAATTTCAGCAGATCGCCTTTATCTAGCGGCGGTAAGGGTTTCTTGCTGGTTTCCTCGTCCGTTTTGCCCTCTTCTCTACTGTAGAGCACGGTAAAACCGGGGAAGCGGTTGACTGATGAGGAAGTGCGGAAAAGATAGGCATCTTTGGGTGTATCGCATTTAGCTTCAATGTCGACCGTGGTGTTATCATTAATTGCGGCGGACATCTGACTGGCTACCATGCGGTTCCAGATCAGTTGATAAAGTTTAAACTGGTTAGCTGCCAGATATGGTTTCACGGTTTCCGGCGTGCGGTGAATTTTTGTCGGACGGATTGCTTCATGGGCCTCCTGCGCGCCCCGTACTGCCCGCGTAAAAACACGCGCGTGCGGCGGCACGTAATCCGCTCCGTATTTTTCACTGATAAATTCGCGGGCCTCCGTGACCGCGCTGTGCGCGACGTTTGTGGAATCGGTACGCATGTAAGTGATCAGACCGACAGCCTCTTCTTTACCGATCGGTAGCCCCTCATAAAGCTGTTGCGCCAGCATCATTGTCTGTTCTGCGGAGAAGCGGCATTTGTACCAGGCTTCCTGCTGCAGTGTACTGGTGATGAACGGCGGCGCCGGTTGGCGCAATACCTTTTTCACTTTTACCGTATGGACGGCCCATTTCGCCGATTGCAATTTGCTCTTCAGTGATTCGGATTTCTCCTGGTTGTTGATATTTAATTTCGTGCCGTCTACAAAGCTTACCAGCTGCGCGCGGAAATTCGCCGCTTTCAGCGATTCTTTGGCCGCCAGTTCGGCTTCCATTGTCCAGTATTCTTCCGCCACAAATTTTTCGATTTCGCGCTCACGGTCGACGATAATTCTTAAAGCCACCGATTGCACTCTACCCGCGGAAAGCCCTCTCCTGACCTTTTGCCAGAGCAGGGGACTGAGTTTATAACCCACCAGACGGTCGAGTACCCTGCGTGCCTGCTGCGCGTCTACCAGGTGCATGTCCACCGAACGCGGGTGCTTAAATGCTTCCTGCACAGCTTCCTCGGTGATTTCGTGGAAGACCACCCGTTTGAAAGGCACGCCCTCTTGCCCTACTTGTGTTGCCAGGTGCCAGGCAATCGCTTCTCCCTCTCTATCCGGATCTGTTGCCAAGTAGATGGTGCCCACTTTCTTACCGGCATCTTTCAGATCCTTGACGGTTTTTGCCTTGGCGCGCGGTACCACGTATTTCGGTTCGAAATCGTGCTCGATGTCTACGCCTAACCGGCTCTTTGGCAAATCCCTGATGTGCCCCATCGACGCTTTCAGGTTATATTTACTGCCTAAAATCCGCCCCAGCGTTTTTGCTTTGGCGGGAGATTCAACGATAACTAAGTTCTTACTGTTACTCAACTTTCACTCCATATACTTCTCTGGCCTCGCGCGCCAGCACATATTTCATACTGCCGATGGATTTTATCAAACCCTTTAGTTCCATCATTGCTAGTGTACTGCTTACCGTCGATACTGGCAAGCCGCTGCCTGCGCATATCTCATCGATGTGCGCCGGTTCCGAGGATAATTTGCCCAGCAACAATGATTCCGTATCGGACGTGGGAATAATTTCTTTAAATTCCAGTTGCTGCGCTACCGCCCGCAGGTTTAATTCTTCCAGAATATCCTGGCAATTCTGCACCAGCTTCGCTCCCTGCTGTATCAGACGATTGACGCCGCGGCTGGCCGGCGAAAGCACACTGCCCGGCACTGCCAGNNCCCAGGCTCATTCCACTTAAAATGCGGTTGCGGCGGGGAAAATATTCGGGTTTCGGTTTGGTGCCCAGCGGATATTCGCTGACCAGCGCGCCGTGTTCTATGATCTGTTTGGCCAGGTTGGCATTTTCGGCCGGATAAATAGTGTCCAGCCCGCAAGCCGCCACCGCGACCGTCCGCCCTCCGGCTGCCAGCGCGGCATGGTGCGCAACTGTATCCACTCCACGCGCCAGTCCGCTCACCACCGTAATATTATTATGGGCCAGATCGGTGGAAATTTCTTCGGTGATCTGCCGCCCGTAAGCTGTAATCTGTCGCGTGCCCACTACCGCCAGGCACCAGGTATCCTCCGGCAGGATTTCACCCTTCATATATAGAATTGGCGGATAATCGTAAATTTCCTTCAGCCGGGCCGGATATTTCTCGTCGTGCCAGGTCAAGGCCTGCACGCCCTGACGTTTCATCTTTTCCAGTTCTTCATCCAGATCAAGACGGGGACGCCAGTCAATTACTGCGTGCGCGACGTTATCATCGAGGCGGGCTTTCTTCAATTCCGCGGCCGGGGCTTCCCAGGCTTTTTCCAGCGTACCGAAGTAATTCTCCAGCTGCGCCAGCCTGACCCGCCCGATACCCGGAATGAAACTGAAGCCGATGCAATATTTCAAATCTTTGTTATTCATCTTTAGAGCATAGTAATTCTATCACAGTGGTCGAAATCAAAACAATGTACATCTATGGATATAAACGTTATTCTACCAGATTTATTAGAGTGGAGTTGTGTAAATACAGCAGAATTTCTTCGCCCCGCCGGCGGGGTATCATGGGGTGGGGTAGTGAATTAATTTACTTCAAAAAGTGCTGTCGGAGATGAAGCCCACTATCCATAACGGCGAAAGCCGGTATCCAGTATTAATAAACGTGGCACAGGCGTCCCTGCCTGTGAGGAAAAATCAAGGTAGTAATCGTCATTGCGAGGAACGAAGCAATCCCAGGGCGGGGTGGCCTTTATGCTGACAAGTAAACCTTTCCCTGTGGTAATTTCCTCGCTTCATCGAGGGAGATGACCATGGGGTGAGGTGGCAATAATCTTCTTTCCTAATCCACCTTCGCAAACAGCACCACNNACTTTACATAATCATCCATATCTTTTGCCCAGATGCCGATGTTCTTGTACGGGCCTTCAAACACCTTCGTCAGGAATGTCCCGGAAAGTACTATCATTTTCGCCCGCGGTACATCTTTGGCCACCTCGATGTAGATATCCGCGCCCCATTTGGAATTCTCATCCACTAACATGATGTACTCGGGAATTTCCGCGCCTGCTTTCATGATCAATTTGCCGTTCTGCTTCACCTTGCCGTTCAAAGTCAGTGGGATGTGGAGAAAACTGGCGATTTGGTCGCGCACAAACAGCTTGTTTGTCCACACGATTTCTTTTTCATCCCACTGCGCAGGGTCGAACGGCGGGCAGCATCCGGTCGATTTAATCTCCGCCGGAGCGGGTTGGGGAATCTGTTTCACGTTTGTTATCTCCAAATTTAATCAAGCTGATATGAGAATTACAATCGTAGCAGAGAAATACTGATTTTGCAATTAATTGATGGGTTGATCGAACCGGATTTAGCTGAAAGTATATTGCAAATTTTGGACTAATTTTAACTAATTTAGTGTTTTGAAATTTGATATTGTTTGTAATTTGGAAGTTGGTGCTTGGAATTTATTTCGTATTTCGAGCTTCGGATTTAGTGCTTACCTTCCAGTATCACATTATCGATCAACCGTGTATTCCCGAACTTTACGGCCATCGAAACCAGCGCTGACTTTTTAATTGTCTTCAGTGGGGCCAGTGTTTCCGTATCTGAGATGCTGATATAGTCGATTTTTCCCAGCGGCTCTTTTGATATCAGCGTGGTCATTTGATCGAGGATGACATTGGCTTTTCTTTCTCCGCTCTCAAACAGTTCTTGCGCTTTCTGCAGTGATTTATAGAGCACCGGCGCGGCTTTCCGCTGTTCCGCACTAAGATAGACATTGCGGCTGCTCATCGCCAGTCCGTCCGGTTCGCGGATGGTCGGGCAGACAATTACCTTCAGGTTCATGTTGAGGTCGACAGCCATCTTTTTGATCACCAGCGCCTGTTGGGCGTCTTTCTGTCCGAAATAGGCATAGGTAGGCCGCACAATATTAAACAACTTGGTCACTATAGTAGTTACGCCGCGGAAATGCGTCGGGCGGACATTACCCTCAAGTGGTTTGGTCAGGTTGTCTACCGTTACCCATGTGTCGTAGCCTGCGGGGTACATGTCCTTGTCCTCGGGGAAAAAGACAACATCCGCGCCTTCTTTGTCCAGCATCTCCAGGTCGCGCTCTATATTCCTGGGGTATTTGGAAAGGTCCTCGTTCGGTCCGAATTGCGTGGGGTTGACATAAATACTGACGATTACCGTTTTATTCTCTATCCGGGCCTTTCTGACCAGCGACATATGCCCTTCGTGCAGATAACCCATCGTTGGCACAAAACCCACCGGTTCTTTCAGATTTTGCCTGAGGTAGACCATATCGGGAATATTTTTAATTACAATCATGTATCCTGCTCTTGCTTGTAATAAGGAAAGTCACAACTTAGCATTTACAAAGGATTTCAGTGTAATTTCGCCTTGACCTGTTCCAGCACATCATCGTCGATGATAAAGCTGTTCTCTTTGGTGGGGAATTGCCCGCCTTTTACTTCATCACGATATGCTGTAACTGCCTGGGTAATGATCTCGTTCACATTGACGTATTGTTTCGCTAGCTTCGGCGTGAAATCAGTCAGTCCGAGCACGTTGTTAATTACCAGCACCTGCCCGTCGCAGTCCGGCCCGGCGCCGATTCCGATCGTCGGGATGCCGACATTTTCTGTTATCAGGGCGGCCAGGCGTTTCGGCACGCATTCCAGCACCATACAAAATGCCCCGGCCTGCTCCAATGCTTTAGCATCGTCAACTAAACGTTCGGCGACATCAAGCTTTTTACCCTGTACGAGGTGTCCGCCGAACTGGTTGACCGATTGCGGTGTCATACCGATGTGTCCCATCACCGGAATGCCGCAGTCGACCAGTCGTTTCACTTTATCCGCGACGGTCACACCACCTTCCAGCTTCACCGCTTGTACTCCGGCTTCCTGGATAAAACGGGCCGCATTTCGCATGGCATCTTCGACGGAAACATGGTAAGTCATAAAAGGCATATCCCCGACGATCATGGCGTGTTCAGCGCCGCGGACCACTGCTTTGCAGTGATGGATCATGTCATCCATGGTCACCGGTAAAGTAGTTTCGTAGCCCAGCACCACATTACCGACACTGTCACCGACCAGTATAATGGGAATATTGCAGCGATCGATGATTTTCGCGGTGGGATAATCGTAAGCGGTCAGCATGGCGATTTTCTCGCCGTTTTGCTTCATTGCGCGGATGTCGTTAATTGTGACGCGTTTGACCTGCGTAGCCATATCGAGCCTCCTTTAGGAAAGGATTTTTTCGATGGCGCTCTTCTTGGCGGTAATTTGGTTCTTGGCGTCGACATAGACCAGTGTAGGATGAAAATCGTGCAATTCGCTTTCCATGACATTGGTGTACGAAAGAATGATAACAATGTCGCCTTTGTTGACCAGACGGGCTGCGGCGCCGTTCAGACAGATCTCTCCGCTCTCGCCTTCGATGGCGTAGGTCACCAGGCGGCTGCCGTTGTTCACATCGACAACGTGCACCTGCTCGTAAGGGAGTATGTCGGCCGCTTTCATCAGGTTGCGGTCGATGGTAATGCTTCCTTCGTAATTCAGATTAGCGTCGGTCACTGTCGCGCGGTGAATTTTACTCTTTAGCATTACTCTCATTTCAGTCCTCCGGAATCAGATTCAGGTTGTTTGGTTAACTTCGCGAGATATTTTCAAGTTTATTTTCGGTTGTTTTACGTTTTAAACCGGCTTTCAGCACGGCGCGCAATTCATCGGCTTTTTCTTCGTCGATTTTGCCCTTGGCCTGCGCGACGGGGATTGTCTGCAGTCCGAGTTCGCAGTAAGTGGATAATGCATCCGGCGCTTCTTTTTGCAGCGCAGTGAGGTGCTTCTTCACGGTCTCAATGTCGCCGCGGGCGATCGGGCCGGTCAAAGCCTGGGGGATACCC
>PMBW01000223.1:6916-9472 GCA_003153075.1 Dehalococcoidia bacterium
GCGAATGTCGAGCCGGGAAGATTTTCGATTGCCTGTTTGACGTTAGCCAGGGTCTGTAAAGGATGAAAGACCCCGGTGTTTGCGCCCATCCGGCGGGCGGGTTGTAATGTTTCGGTGGAATCGGCGCCGCTGCAGTGCACTACGCTCTGACCTTTGTGCCAGCGCAGTTCAGCGGCAATTTGCGGGATGGCGGCGTCCGGTGTGGTGATAAAAATAAGATCCGATGCATCGGTTACTGCCTGGTTCGTATCTACGGCCCGGCATCCTTTGATTGCCCCAGCCAGTTTTTCGGCGGAGGCATGGGTTCGGCTGGACACAACAGCAACAGTATAGCCGCTCTCAGCGAGTCTGATCGCCAGCGCGCTGCCGACTGTCCCTGCGCCAATGATGCCGATCCTTAACATTTCCCTGCACCCGTCCAAAAAAAATGCCTTCTCAAAATAGACTGAGAAGGCATTAACTCCGTTTTTCTTGCCGTCTCGGTCTTCCGATCCAAGCGACCATCAGGATGTATTCAATTGTTATTTGAGCCTGTTTGCTCTGCGTAAGATGGCTTTCGCCTTTCTTCACCTTGATACTAGCACTCTGTTTTTTTGTTGTCAAATTCGTCAATATCAGTCACGAATTTCACCATTCCACACTCAGGTAATTATACGTATTAACTGTTGCTCCCCAAAATGTAACCAATTCGTTACTTTAAGCTCCTGCCTAGTCCCCCCGTAGTAGCACAGGCGTCCCTGCCTGTGCGTATTGTCAATTGATCCTCCTCCGGCAGGATACCTGAGGCTATCCGAATTTTCTCGGATTGCCAAATCAAACCCATTCCCCCCTTTCGCGAAAGGCCGTTATGTCCCTGAGGAACGAACGGGAGGGATTAAGGCCGGAGGTCGCAACCGTAGGTACTTTATTTTGTAATCAACCATCTCAAAATAAATGTAGGGGATTTACTTCTCCCGCGTTCCCACTCAAATTAACAGCACAGGCGTCCCTGCCTGTGGGTTATTATTGCTAATCTACTAACATCCCGGGCCCCATCAAACCCTCGTGACAAAACCCCCAAGGTAATTTCCTCTCCCCAACGATGGTGTGCTATTAAAAGTGACTACCTGAACAAACGCAACTCACTACTGTTTACTAACAGCTTAAAACTCAAGACTCATTACTCACAACTGGGAACTGTTAACTCAATATTCTTGATCCTTGACTAGTGAATCTTGAATCTATCCGTCTCTATCCTATCTGCTGCCTCAATCTCGCTGCCCGCTCTTTTCTTTCTCCCAGCCTTTCCTTCTCTTTGGCGACCACTGCGGCGGGCGCCTTGCTCAGGAAGGCCTCATCCTTTAACCTTGCTTCCAGCCTGATTACATCGGCGTCGATCTGTGTGATTTCTTTCAGGATTTTCTCCCTTTCTACCGCCATATCGATCATGCTCGCCATTGGCACGATAACATCCGCTTCTTTTAATACCGCCACCGCGAACTTTTCACCCTGCGCTCCGGCTACACGTCCGTCCTTGAATTCCAGCGGTTTTACCTTCGCCAGCGACTGTATTGCCGATGCGTAGGGGGTGATTGCCGCGGCCATCTTGCCGCTGTAGATATCGGCGGCGATCCATTTCGTCGATTCCACTTTATTTTCCGCCCGGATGTTGCGCAGCGCGCGGGTAATATCGATCACCGTCTCCACTATGTTTTCCGCCTCGGTGTCGATGGCGTTCTTGTCGGATTTCGGGTACTTGGCGATCATAATTGAATCTGTTTTCTGCCATTTCGCAGGCAGGTGGCTCTTCAGGTTCTGCCATAACTCTTCTGTCACAAACGGCATGAACGGATGCAGCAATCGTAATGCCGTCTCCAGCACATTGACCAGCACCGGTAGCGGCGAGACCGCGTCTTTCGCTTCCGGATTCAGACGGATTTTCGCCAGTTCGATGTACCAGTCGCAATATTCGCTCCATAGGAAATCGTAAATTGTGCTCAAGGCTTCCCCGAACTGGAAATCAGCCATCATTTTATTAACGGTAGCTTCCGTGCGGCTCAATCTGCTCAGTATCCAGCGGTCTTCTACCGTCAGTGATTCCTTGTGGATCTTCAGGTCGATTTTGCCTTCAGCCGGGATACTTTTAATTACAAAACGGGTGGCATTCCACAGCTTGTTTGCGAAATTCCGTCCGGCTTCCAGTTTGATCGGCGACATTTTGCTGTCATTACCCGCGGCATTCCCTGCCACTACGGCATAACGCAGCGCATCCGCCCCGATCTTGTCGATGATCTGCAGCGGGTCGGTCACGTTCCCCTTGGTCTTGCTCATCTTCTCGCCCTTTTCATCGCGGATCAGGCCGTGCAGATAAACGTATTTGAAGGGGACTTTGCCGGTATTTTCAATGCCCATCATGATCATGCGGGCTACCCAGAAGAACAGAATGTCGAACCCGGTAATCAGCAGCGACGTCGGATAGAACACCTCAAGGTCGCGCGTCGCGTTCGGCCATCCCAGTGTGGTAAACGGCAGCAGCCCCGACGAGAACCAGGTATCGAGGACGTCCGAATCCTGCTC
>PMBW01000129.1 GCA_003153075.1 Dehalococcoidia bacterium
ATTATTATACGTAGTCAAAATGTACCTGGAACGATTAAACTAACCTCATCTTCATGCTCAACCTGCCCTGATGTCATGCTGGAGTAAATATACGGAAATGGTCAGGGTGAGGCGGTACCTTTCGGAGCCCTTTAGAGTAAATATAGAGGAGCAAGCGTGATAATAAAAAAATGTTTAAAAAAACGAANNTAAGCGTGAAGCCCAAAAAATTAGCTGAAAAACGAATCCCGGAGGCCGCAGCCGAAGGTACTTTACGGAGTTTTTCGAAGTAAAGCAAACTTCAAATATTTTTACCTTATGTAGATTTCAAAGCCTGTTTTTAGCTTCGGCCTTTAAAATTACCGCCCAAAAATTTTTACCCTTCCAAAAAAACGAATCGAATCGCCTTAATGTCATAAGTCAGCTGTCGAAACGTATCTAAGTGCCTTAACAAATGAACGCACACTATTATCCTGGCACTGTCCCGATAACCAAACCGTTTGACCGTGCTGCACGAGAAGGCTACAATTTAAATATTAAGGGATGAGCTAAATCTCATAAACAGGATAAATATGATAAATATCGTTATTACATCGCACGGGCGGAATATCAGTAAAGAGAACCAGGACAAAATCCGGGCTGTCGGTCCTGAGATAAATTTAGTAGATGCTACTGTATGGTCGGGGGAAGAACTGAACGGGAATTTGTCTCACCGCGAAGAACTGGATGGCATGCTGGGTGAGGCAGAAGTAATTTTTGCCCGGGCGCTGCCGCGCGGAGTTACTTTACGCTCCCCGAAACTGAAATGGATCCAGATGAGCTACGCCGGCATGGAAGATGTACTCAAGGATAAAGACCTGGTTGCCAGCGCAGTTATGTTGACAAATGCCAGCGGTATTCAAGCTGGGTCGATCAGCGAATACGTGATCGCGTTAATGCTGGCTTTCGATAAACAGCTGTTAAAATTGGGTGAGCAAAAGGATCAAAAAATCTGGAAATCGATACTTATGGTGGGTTTAGCTTCGCAGACAGTGGGTATATTGGGATTGGGTAATATCGGCAAGGAGACTGCGCGCAGAGCTAAAGCAATGGGAATGCGCGTGATCGCCTATGACCGCCCTCGCAAATTGATGCGGGCGCAATACGTTGATAAACTGGTCGCCGGGGAAGATATCAACCTGGTGTTTAAAGAAAGCGACTTTGTGGTGAATTGCCTGCCTGTTTCGCCGAAAACGAAGGGGATCATTGGCGCAAGGGAATTTCGTCTAATGAAGCCCACGGCGCATTTCATCAATATCAGCCGCGGCCAGGTTGTTCAACAAGATGCGCTGATTCAAGCGTTAAGAGAAAAATGGATCGCCGGCGCTGGTCTCGATGTGTTTGCGAAGGAACCGCTGCCACCGGATAATCCCCTGTGGGAGATGCCGAATGTGATCATCAGCCCGCACTGCTGCGGGCGGCTGGATGATAACGATGACAGAGTGATCGACTTCTTCGTACAGAACTTGCAGCGCTACCTTGCGGGAAAGCATCTGCGCAATATTGTCAATAAAAAAGCCGGATTTTAAACCCGCAACCCGCGGATATAATAATCCGCCTCTTTTAAATCAATTTTAAATTGCGGCGGCTGCCCAGATACCCTCTTCGAGGGCTTCGCGGATACGCCGGGGTTCCACACAATCCCCGATTTCCGCAAACTCAAGGTATTTGCCTTTTAATGCTTCGCCTAATGCCTTGTTCGGTGCGGCGCCTGCGGCTATTACAATATTATCAGCCTCTACTAGTACCGCTTTTCCATCTTTGTCCGTCAGATTAAGGCCTTTGGCCGTAATGCTGCCGTACTGCACCTTGGGCATTACTGTGATATTCATTTCCTTTAATTTATCCTGGTAGTGCTTCTTAACCACCCAGTACTTGATATCATGCGCAGCCTCTGCGGAGCGGAATACCAGCGTAACATCCATACCCTTTTTGGCCAGGTAGAAACTGGTCTCACAACCGACATATCCGCCGCCCAGCACGATCACCTTTTTACCGGTCTTTTTCTGGCCGGATAACACATCCTGAAAGGTTATGACGTTTTTCCCTTCAATGCCCGGTATTTCCGGAATAAACGGGGAAGATCCCACGGCTACAATAACGGAATCCGGCGCGAATTTCGCCACTTCGGCGGGGGTTGCCTCTGTATTCAACTTCACTTTCACGTTTGTTTTCGCCAACTGGATCTTGAGGTATTTCAGGAAATTGTTCAGATCCTGTTTATCCGGGGGCACTGCCGCCAGAATCAATTGCCCACCCAGCTTGTCAGATTTTTCAAATAAAGTAACATCGTGCCCTTTTTGCGCAGCGGTAATCGCTGCCTGTATACCGCCCGGGCCGCCGCCCAGCACCAATACCTTTTTCTTTTTGGTCAGGCGCTCCATTTTTGTCGCGTATTCTTTTTCATGACCGACGATCGGATTTGTGGTGCAGGACATCGGCTGGAACTCGACGATAACGTCTTCCAGACAGCGTTTATCATAAATACACGGGCAGATATCATCGGTTTTTCCTGCCTGTACTTTGGCAGGCCAATAGGGGTCGCAGATCAAGGCGCGCGCCATGCTGATAAAATCCGCTTTACCGTCGGTCAATATTTCCTCCGCCAGTGCCGGATCGGCGATTTTACCAACCACGGAGACGGGGACTTTTACACCGGCTTTTTTAATGGCTGTGGTGACATCTACATTCAGCCCCGGCGGCATATACCAGGCCGGTCCGGTCCAATCCGGGGTTTCCTGTGAACCGCTGGTGATATCGATTGCCGTGACGCCGTTAGCCTCGACGATCTTGCACAGTTCAACGCAATCCTCGATACCCCAACCGTCATCTCCGGGTTTCGCAACCCGGTCGGAACCCATTAACCGGAGGATAACNNCCGTAGGCATCGGTTCTCTTGTTAAAGCGGCGGGAAAGCAGTTCGCAAGGTAGATAACCGTTTGCGCCGTGCAGCATTACGCCGTCGAAGCCTGCTTCCATGACCCTGCGGGCAGCTTCGCCGTATTCAAGGATAAGCTGTTCCAGGTCGAATGCAGTGATCACCCGGGGGTGTAAAGGAATGATATGCGAAGATGCCGAACCCGCAAACGGGTGCGGAATCCCGGAAGGAGAAGCCGGATCGACTTCGTCAGTGCTGCCGCGGTGGCTGCTCATTTGCATTACCGCTTTAGCGCCGTTTTGATGGATGGCATCCGCCAGTTTCTTCAAATAGGGGATGTATTTATCTTCATTGACCAGAATTCGCCCGGCCTTACCGACCTTCCGGCAGCTGGCGCCCTCGATAATTAGTAACCCGGCCCCGCCTTTGGCGCGTTCGGCGTAATACACACGCTGCCGCTCCGACACTAATCCGTCCATAGTCGAATAGTGTGTGCCGCACGGCGCAAAAATAATCCTGTTTTTTAGTTCCATGCGTCCAATTTTCCCGGGTTCAAAAAGCCTGGCGTATTTCGTCATTTACCGTCTCCTCATTATCGTTAGCTGTTTGAGCGATGCAGTTAAAGCGGTTGATGCTAAAATCAGGTATCGTTGGCAGCGATAGTAACATAGGTACTATCGTTTGTCAAGAAAAGTATTAACACCAAGTGTTAATAATAAGTGTTAACAATTTGTTAATGTTTTCGACGCTTGTCTGAACTTGACAAGGGTGATTGGTACTGTTACAATTTTGGCAAATTCTGCGTAACTAAACAAGGAGGCAAAAAGTGAAGCAAAAGTTTACCTGGTTATGCCTGGGCTTGTTGATAGTGGCAGCGATGATACTTGCATCTTGCACCACGTCAACTTCCAGTACGACTACAACGACCACAGGCAAAACGGCGACTACTACCACAACATCAGCTACCATTGCGACAACAACCACGTCGATAATTAAAACTACTCCGCCCACCTCAACTTCCAGCGCCGCGCATTGGTGGGATAAACTCGGCACACCGACCTACGGCGGTGAAATGGTTATCCGAATCGACAAAGACATTGTCAGTTTCGACCCTTATTACGGCACACAAATGACGCTGAACAGCGCAAACATGGAAAGGCTGCATGCGGATGACTGGCTGGTCGACCCGGCAGTTTTTAACTACTCCATCACCTGGCGCCCGTCCGACTATGTTAAAGGACAACTGGCAGCGACATGGGAATTTTCAGACCCGAATACCTACGTTCTGCACCTGCGTAAAGGCGTGATGTGGCAGAATATCGCTCCGGCAAACGGCCGCGAATTTGTCGCTGACGATGTGCTCTATCATTACAACCGGATGTACGGCCTGGGCGGCGGTTTTACCAAAGGCAGTCCGTTCTATGCGGCCACCCAGTATGCCGACCTGGCATCAATGACCGCTCCGGACAAATATACTGTGATTTTTAAATGGAAGACGCCTAACCCTGAGGTTATCACCGAAACCCTGCAGGCAGCCAGCGGCGAACAATTGATCGAATGCCCCGATGCTGTCAAGCAGTGGGGCGACATGAATACCTGGCAGCATACCATCGGCACCGGTCCTTTCATGTTTAAAGATTTCGTTGCCGGTAGTTCAGCGACCATGGTCAGAAATCCCAATTATTGGGGTTATGATGAGCGGTTCCCGCAGAATAAACTCCCGTATATCGATACGCTCAAAGTGCTCATTATCCCGAACACCGCAACAACGATGGCCGCCATGCGCACCGGCAAGATCGATGTGATGGACGGCATCGCGCTGCAACCTGCACAGGATATGGCAAAAACAAATCCGGAAATCGTGCAATTCAGCACTCAGGGTAATACCTGCTCGACGATTGACCCGCGAATCGATACCAAGCCCTTTACCGATATCAGAGTACGCAAAGCAATGCAATTAGCATTAGATCTGCCGACGATTGCCAAGACTTATTTCGGCGGACGTTCGGAATCTATCCCGCTGGCATTAACTTCTTACTATGAAACCGGTTGGGGTTGGCCGTACGACAAATGGCCGCAAGATCTGAAAGATGAATATGCCTATAACCCGACCAAGGCTAAACAGTTGCTGGCGGACGCCGGTTATCCTACCGGATTCAAGACCAACATCGTGACAGACGCTGCTGGAGACCAACCGGAAATGGAGATTGTAAAGTCTTACTTCGCGGCTGTTGGTATCGATATGGAGATCCGCGTGATGGAATCCAACGCTTGGAACCAGTTTGTGCGCCTCAACCATAAACAAGACCAGATGGCCCAGCGCACTGCCGGGTCGCTTGCATATTCCTACGAACCGGTCAGACAGATATATAAATATACGACCAATTATTCCCTCAACTTCGGTATGATCAGCGATCCTGTTTATGATGCCTTTTTAACCAAGGCTTTAGCAGCTACCAGTGTCGACGCAATGAAAGTAGTTCTGCGGGATGCAAATGAATACGTTGTGCGGCAGCACTGGGTAGTATGTCTGATTGCCCCGAACACGTTCACTCTTGCTCAACCATGGCTGAAGGCGTTTAACGCGCAGAACAACGCGGTGACCGGCACCGGTACCGGGCCGAATACTCTGGCTTTCTACGCCTCACGCTACTGGATCGACCAGAAGATGAAGGCATCGTACAACCATTAGGTTTGAATTATTATTGAATTAAATAGAAAAGAGGCTGGGAGTAATCCCAGCCTCTTTCTTTTGTGTTAATTGGTTGTTTATTGTTAGGTGACGCCGCAGACCAGCGCGGTAACAGAATGCGGTTCGAAGGAGAAGGTGAAGGAATTACCGGAGATCTTCAAATCACTTTCTTTGATGCCGACCTCATCGGGTTTTTCCTCGGAGTTTTCTGAATTGATATCCGGCCCGTTTAGTACAGATGCACGCGTAGTTCCAGTAAACTGCCCGCTCTCCAATGTAATAGTGGTTTCNNCAGGTAGTTCGCGGAGAAGGTATCGCCGGACCAGAATACGTCTAGCGCTTGCTGTCCGCAGGCGCGGCTGTAAAGCAAAAACGAATAGAAATTGGGGTCTAGCAGGAGCGGTTTATCCAGGCGAATTAAACGCACTCCCATGGAAGTAAGCATGCCGGTAAAGTTGGCCATCCGTACCGAACGGGCGTGACGGATAAAAGCATTCATGTGCTGCGCAGTGACCAGAGCATCGACAACATTCACGATCATTTTTTCCGTGCGGCTGACGTGCGGCAGACGGGAAAGCCCCCACTCGTCGACTGCGATGCTGATATCATGTTTGATGCCGCGTTCCAGACTAACCGAGCGTATCAGTCCTTCATAAGCGGTCAGCCGTTCGTTAAAGTTCGCGCCGAATGCCATGTAGGTTTCAAACGGGTCGTTGAATTTGGGATGAGCATAACGGTGCAGCGCCATATAATCGATCAGATGGCCGGCCTGTTCCAGCGTCAATTGCGTCCTTTCGACCCATTCTGTTTTGTAATTTAGAAAGGCAGGATGGTCTTCCCAGAGCGATACCGCGGCAGCGACCAGTTTAATATCGGGATCTACGCGTTTCATTAACTTGCCGAATTCGGTCACTGCCCGCGCGTATTCCTGCGGACTTTTATAACCGATCTGCCACGGGCCGTCGACTTCATTGCCGATACCCCAGTATTTAATGCGGTGCGGTTCTTCAAACCCGTTTTGACGGCGGAGCGCAGCCAGCGCGGAATTGCCGGTGCCGTTACAGTATTCAACCCAATCGGCGGCTTCCCGCATATCGCCGTCACCGCAATTTACGCAAAAATACGGTTGGATGTTCATTATCCGGCAAAACCGGATGAATTCATCAGTGCCGAAATGGTTCGAGACAATTGAGTTCCAGGCGAGGTCGTGTTTCGCCGGGCGGTTTACTACCGGCCCGATCGCGTCCATCCAGCGGTACCCCGAAGCCAGATTGCCGCCGGGAAAACGCATATTGGGGAGTTTCATCCGCTGCAGTTGCGCCAGCACATCGGTACGCATGCCGTGTTTATCAGCATGGGGGGATTGGGGATAATAGATACCACCATAGGCCAGGTTCTCCAGGTAGCCGCCGAAAATATTACGGTCGATGTCACTGACAACGCGTTCCAGGTCAATTTTAATTTTATTCATCAGCAGACTCCTCGATTCTCAATTTCTCTTATATTTCCTTGAGGTACACCTCACTGACCCTGCCGTCGAGCGAAAGGGAATCAACGATTAGTGCCCCATGGACTTTTTCAATTTCCGGTCAACCCAGAACCGCGCCGCGTAAAAGCTTAACATGCTGGGACCGCCGGTGCCCATCCAGATCGAATGACCCTGACCGTGGAATCCCTTCAGCCATGGTTGACATAATGAGTACTGTATCGGTATCAACAGCGATACAGCGTAATGCTGGCGGGCCACGTGTTCATTGGCTTCTTTTAAGACCTGTTTCAGTTCATCTTCAGTTGCTGCTGCCGTGGCCCTGGGGTAAAACGCGTCAAAAACAGGGTCGGCTACCATCATATGGTTGGCGGAATAACCGGTGCGGAAGCGGGTGATTGCCCGTAACGGCGCGTAGGTATGACCGAGCGGACCGTAAGGACGGTAGATCAACTGGTCGTGTTTTTTCTCAATTTCGACGTAATGCACCCATTCGGCCACACCCAGGACACGGATTTCCATATCGATGCCAACTGCGGCAAAATAGCCTTTGACGATCTGCAGCAGCTCCATGTCTCCATCTGCTGCCGCGACGACGTTGGTTTTAAATCCGTTGGGGTAGCCTGCTTCAGCCAGTAATTGTTTGGCCCTGGCCGGATTATAGGCGTATTCGTCCTTTAATTCCTGCGGCCAGATCTCGTAGGGGAAACCCCAGCCTTTTACATCCCGATTGGTTAATGTGGAAGGGTACGGCTCGGCAGTGCCGCCATAGTGCGATTCGGCGATGAAAGGCAGGTCGATAGCCATCTGCAGCGCTTTACGTACCCTGATGTCATTGTAGGGCGCTTTGTCGTATCTCGGCTGTAATGTCACGGTCGGTCCACCGGTATTCCGGATCTGCTCGATCTCCGGGTTGGTTTTCTTGATTGCCAGCGCTTGCCGGAAGGAAACCCCGCTCATGACATCCACTTTACCGGCGCGCATCGCCTCGACGGCTTCTGCTTCGTCCGGGATGATCAGGTATTTCAGTCCATCAATATACGGCAACTTGTTCCGGGGATGGCGCTCATCATACGCCCAGTAGTCCGGATTTCTAACCAGAGAAAGGTGGCTGTCGGACACATAATTCTTCAAGATAAACGGGCCGGTGCCGACGGCATTGTGCCAGTCCCGCATGTCACCGTATTTTTTCACCACATCCGGATTTTCCAGACACTGTGCCAGACTGACGTTGTGCAGTGTTTCCATGATGAACTCAGGATTGGGAGTTTTGAATTTGAAAACCACCGTGTATTTATCCGGTGCGGTCATCGATATCAATTCCTTGAGCCGGACATCCGTGTCGCGGTAGGGGCTGGGTTTGGTGAAGCCGCCGCCCAAACCATAAAAACGGTGATAATGGAACAGCACATCGTCGGAGGTAAACTCGCGACCGTTGGACGGGGGTAAATTCTGGTATCGCACTCCTTTGCGCAGGTGAATTATGTGGGTAGTTGGATCCGGAAACTCCCAGCTTTCTGCCAGGTTACCCTTCTGGTAACGGGAGGGGTGCCAGGCCAGGTTGTAATTCCACTCTTCGGGGTTCATTAACCAGTCGTCGGCAACCAGCCTTTCCAGCCAGGCGCCGTAGATATTTGTCAATCCTTCCATGAAATAGGGGTCGAAGTTAATAATGTTACGGCTGGCGCGCACCACCATTTCATCGCCGTATTGCGGTTCTCCGAGTTTATCCCACCATTGGCCGGTTTGTTCTTGCAATGTATTTCTCCTTTACGCTATTTTCTAAGCCGGTAATTACTTTACATAATAGTTATAAATGCCCGCGTTCTTAATTGAAAATATCTTACCATAAAAGCAGAAAAAGTTAACTGAAAAAAGGAGAGCGCCTGTTTACAGGCGCTCTCCCCGACGAAAACGATGAACCCTATTAATTAATGTCCGAGGCTTTTCTTCACCTTCTGGTCTACCCAGAACCGCGGCAAATAATGGGAAAGATAGCAGGAACCGGCGGTTTCGGCGCCAAATTGCCCGATATATCCCTTAAACCACGGTTGCGTGAAACCAAAGGTATTCGGCTGTACCATCGATATCGCGAAATGCTGTTGCGCGACGTATTTGTTGGCGTCGATCACGATTTGATTCACCTGATCTACGGTGGTAGCGCCCATTGCCTTGGCATAGAAAGCATCAAAAACCGGATCGGCGACGCGTGAGAAGTTTCCGCCAAACCCGGTCAAGTCCCGCGTCAACAGTTTGAGCGGGGTATTGATATTACCGAGCGTGCCCGCGCCTTCACGGAAAGCCATCCCGTCATTCTTTTTTGTAGCGACAACAAAAACCGTCCAGGATGCGGAATCCATCGGCCGTATCTCCATGTCAACACCGATTGCCATGAAATACGACTTTACAATTTGCAACAGATCCGCCCCGCCGGCGGTGTCAGCGACGACATTGGTCTTGAAACCGTTGGGGAAACCGGCGTCAGCCAGTAATTGTTTGGCTAAAGTCGGATTGTAGGCATATTCATCCTTGAGCGATTGCGGCCATTGGTCGTACGGCCATGCCCATCCTTTCATGAAACTGGAAGCTAACGATTGCGGATATGGGTCGGCGGTGCCGAGGAAGTAGTTCTTTGCAATAGAAGGTAAGTCAAGGGCTAACTGTAATGCTTTTCGCACCTTAATATCACTGAACGGTTTCATGTCATTACGCGGTTCCAGTGTTTCGCAGGCTGACATGACATTGGTAAACTGAACCAGTTCAGGGTTCGATTTCTGTATTGATTGTGAGTCTGTAAGCGCGAGGAGTTCAATACAATCAAGTTTACCGGTGCGCATTGCCGAAAGCGCAGTAGCATTATCCGTGATCACCAGATATTTAATTGTATCGATGTAGGGCAGCTGATTTTGCGGATAGCGTTCGTCGTAACCCCAGTAACCGGGATTTTTCACCAGTGTCGCTGATGCCCCGGAAACAAAATCCTTTAATATGTATGGGCCTGTGCCGATGGCGCGATGCCAATCCTGTACGTCCCCCCATTGTTTGACCGCTTCGGGACATTCGATGCTTTGCGTGCAAATCATGCGTTGCAGGTTCTCCATAGTGGCTTCCGGGTTTGGTGTTTTGGTTTTAAAGGCTACGGTATATTTGTCCGTAGCGGTAACCGATACCAGATCGGTATTTTGGGTCATGTCGGATAACGGGTCAACAACATATGTCCCGTACCCGCCTTGCCGCTGATAGTGGGCAACGACATCATCCGCAATGAATTCACGTCCGTTGGCGGGCGGCAGGTTCTGCCAGTGGATGCCCTGGCGAAGATGGATTACATACGTATTGACATCAGGGAATTCCCAACTGGCCGCAAGTTGGCCATTCATATACTGGGTGGGATGATAACCGATTTTAAAATCGAATACTGCCGGGTCTACCGTCCAATCGTCGGTGTGGATCGGTTCCAGCCAGGCGGTATATACCCCGTTTAAGTTCCCTTGATAATAAGGATCGAAATTGACGATATCTTTGTTTGACCGCAGGTTTAGCTCTCCGCCGTATTGCGGTACCCCCAGTTTATCCCACCAGTTTGCTTTGGCAATAGGAGTTGTTGTAGTAGTTGTTGTTTTGGACGGTTGCACAGTTGTTGTTGACGTAGTTGTTTTAGTAGTGGCAGGGTTGGCGGTACTTGTTGTGGTAGTGGTCGTGGTTGAACTAGTGCAAGAAGCTAAAACCAGTGATGTCAGGATGAGACAGGTTAGCGCTGTCCAGATGGCTCCTCTTTTCATTTATCCCCCTTTTTTTAGTAAAACGCTATCACGAAATGATACAAAGGTAAAGATTTACCCATTTGGTTTATTTTGCACGTTATAAACGGTCTTGTCAACCGAGTCCGGATGTTTGTTGAAAGGCATCATGCAAACGAAATGAAAAGAAGGTACAAACTCTCTCCGGTATTTTTCAACTGCGCAATATCCCTTATAATTGCGACCGAACGAGAAGTCAACTAACCGTAAAAACAAAAAAGGAGTGCGACTATTGTCAGTCGCACTCCTTTTTTTAAACAGAAATTTGTGCTAGTGCCCCAGGCTCTTCTTCACACCCTGGTCGATCCAGAAGCGTGCCAGGTAATTAGCCAGATAAGGCGAACCGGCTTGCTCGGCGCCGTATTGACCGGTGTAGCCTTTAAACCACGGTTGGGTAAATCCAAAAGTATTCGGCTGTACCATTGAAATCGCAAAATGATGGCGTGCGACGTACTCGTTGGCGTCTCTAACCGCCTGTTTAACCTGGTCGACGGTAGTGGCAGCCATTCCTTTCGGATAGAAGGTATCAAAGACAGGGTCGCTGACGCGCGAGAAGTTCCCCACGAAACCGGTCATATCCCGCTGCATTAACCTGATGGGCGCGTTAATATTGCCCAGCGTGCCTGAACCCTCACGGAAAGCTAACGCGTCGTTGGCTTTTTTCGCTACTACCGTGGCAGTCCAGGATGCGGAATCCATCGGACGGATTTCCATATCGATACCGACGGCCATGAAATAGGACTTTACTATTTGCAGTAAATCCCCGCCTCCTGCTGCATCGGCAACGACATCCGTTTTAAAGCCGCTGGGGAAGCCCGCTTCTGCCAGTAATTGCTTGGCCTTGGTCGGGTTGTAGGCGTATTCGTCTTTCAGATCTTGCGGCCAATCCTGATACGGCCATGACCACCCCGCCAGGAAGCTGGAGGTTAAGGTTTGCGGATACGGTTCGGCAGTACCGAGGAAGAAGGAATTAGCAATGGCCGGCAGGTCTAATGACAGCTGCATTGCCTGGCGCACCCTGATATCGTTGAAAGGCTTCAGATCGTTACGAGGTTCGATCGTTTCGCAGGCTCCCATGACTGTGCTGAATCGTGCCATTTCCGGATTGGTTTTTTGTACTGCCTGGGCATCGGTCAATGAAAGGTTCTCGATACAATCAATTTTCCCGGTGCGCATAGCGGCCAGTGCCGTCGCATTGTCCGGGATGATCAGGTATTTGACCGAATCCATGTACGGCAGCTGATTTTGTGGATAACGCTCGTCATATGCCCAATAACCGGGATTTTTCACCAGTGTTGCGGAAGCGCCGGAAACAAAATCTTTTAAGATAAACGGGCCCGTACCGATCGCATGATGCCAGTCATTCAAGTCTCCCCAAAGTTTGACAGCTTCCGGGCATTCGATGCATTTAGTGCTGGCAAGACCCTGGATATTCTCCATCGTCATCTCAGGGTTAGGGGTTTTCCACTTAAAAACAACAGTGTACTTATCCGGAGCGGTGACTGATACCAGGTCGACATTTTGGGTGATGTCCGAATTCGGGTCGACGGTAAAACCGCCGTAGCCGCCCTGCCGCTGATAGTGGGCCACCACATCGTCCGCAATAAACTCACGTCCATTGGCGGGCGTCAGGTTCTGCCAGTGGATGCCCTTACGCAGATGGGTAACGTAGGTAGTAGTATCGGTAAATTCCCAGCTTTCTGCCAGCGCGCCTTTGACAAACTGGCTGGGGTGGTAACTTAATTTAAAACTGAAAACTGCAGGGTCCAGGGTCCAGTCATCGGCGTGGATTGGTTCCATGTAAGCGGAATACACGGAAACCAGTTGCTGTTGTAAATAGGGGTCAAAATTTGTGATGTCACGGTTGGAGCGTAAAGTTAATGCTCCGCCATACTGCGGCACACCCAGGCTGTCCCACCAGTTACCCTTTGCGGTGGCAGTGGTCGTGGTTTTACTGGTTGGCGGTACAGCGGTGGTAGTGGTTGTCGTAGTCGTTTTAGTAGTAGAAGCAGGGCTGGTCGTGCTGGTAGTGGTTGTCGTAGTTGAAGTGGTGCAGGAAGCGAAAACCACAGAAATCAGTATCAGACAGGTAAGTATCATCCATGCTTGTCTTTTCATTAATCCTCCTTTTTTTTTGCAAAAGACATCCTGATAATTGACTATCATATCACGTTTGGAATATTCTTAGAATATGCGTTGATAGAAAAAGTAAGGCTGGCCAAGCCAATAAACCCGATTACTCCCAGGGCTCCGGTCACGGGAGGGGTCAACATCAACACTTAGCTGTGAGCTCTACCACAAAACCCACAGTACCCTGGCTTCCCCTGGCAAGACCAGCCTTACTACTGGTATTCTGATTAAAGCTTTCTTTTTGTCCGTGTTCCCTCTATTGACTAAAGGTTCATATCAGCTTAATTAGCTATAATCCGTATGAACCTTCAATAGGATTTGCAACGGGAAAGATAGCAAAATGCTAACATTGATTACAGAATTTGTCAATAGCCGTCCAAAGGTGCATTATTAAAATATTCAAAATATCTGGAGGTTATCCGATGAAAAGAGCATATACTGATACGCAAGAAGGGCAGATCCACTACCGTACTGAAGGCAGCGGCGAACCGGTATTATTACTCCATAAGGCCAGCTTATCTTCGGATGAATATACCGAGTTACTGCCCTTGCTTGGCAAAACCCGCCGGGCGATTGCCGTTGATGTGCTGGGGTGTGGAGATTCGGACCAGCCGTCTTTCGCGCCGGAAATTGAGGATTACGCGCGCAATATCGTCCATTTCATGGATGCCTTAAAGATACAAAAAACCGACATTGTCGGGCGTCTTTTCGGCGCTGCGATCGCGGTGGAAATGGCGGTTACCTACCCGGAAAGGGTCAATAAACTGGTGCTTTGTGATGTACTGCACGTAAAACCCGAGGTTTTAAAGAGAGCCCATGATGACTTTATAAATGAAACACTCGTATTTAAAGAGGACGGCTCCCATCTGATCGAGGTGTGGAACGGGCGCCGGGCAAAACCGCCGGTAAAAATGGAAATGGCACAACGCGCCACCAATGCCTACCTGGCAGCGGATCTGGGCAGAAGGGCTGGGGACTCGCACCGGGCCAAATTCGCCTATGACGTTGGGACACGGCTTGCGAAAATCAAGCAACCGGTATTTCTTATATACAGCGAGCGCAGCGGGCTTTATCCTAATCTGGAAATGACCAGACAACTGCTGCCCGGGTGCCCGGCTAAATTAATTACCGGGACTCCTTCTTTTCCAACCTGGGAAAAACCGCAGGAATACGCGCAGGCAATCCTGGGGTTTTTACGATAACCGGCCCGGGCAACACGCTGGAAATGTAAAATATTCAATAAATATTCCGTTTACCGGTACAGGCGTTGTTATCTTGTTTTTTCCTTAATGTCATTGCATCATTTTTTATGTTAATATTATTTAAAAAATCAAACTGTCAATATTAGCTATAATAATTGTAATAAGAGTGGTCTTGGATTCCCTGAGAATATATCAGTGTTTGACTGCTATTGCCTCAGGCGGATCTTCTGACAATGTTCAGTGGATATACACAAGGCAGGTGAGCGGTGGAAAAAGTAAGATTAGGCCGGACTAACCTGATGGTTTCTAAAATCGGCTTTGGCGGTATCCCGATCCAGAGGCTGACCGAAGCTGAAACAATTTCACTGGTGCGCAGATGTTTCGAACTGGGTATTAACTTTTTCGATACCGCTAATAATTACACCACCAGTGAAGAGCGCATCGGGAAAGCCATAAAGGGTTTCCGTGACAAGATAATTATCGCTACCAAATCCGGTTCGCGTGATCCGGAAGAGTTGTCCAAACATCTCGAACTCAGTTTAAAACGGCTGGACGTGGATTACATTGACCTCTATCAGTTCCATGGTATCAGTGATTTTGCCAGTCTGGATAAAATCCTCACGCCGGGCGGGGCGATGTCCGTGGTATTAAACGCGCAATCCAAAGGAATCGTCAGGCATATTGGCTTATCCAGTCACCAGATCGATGTTGCCCTCAAGGCGGTCGCCACCGGCCGTTTCGAAACGCTTATGTTCCCGTTCAATTTTATTACCCCCGAAGCAGCCGACGAACTGATCCCCCTGTGCCGGAAAATGGATGTAGGGTTTATCTGTATGAAACCGATGGCCGGCGGGATGGTTGATAACGCCAATATCGCTATAAAATATTTACGGCAGTATCCTGATATTGTCCCGATACCCGGGATTGAAAGGACTACAGAAATCGAGGAAATCATTAACATAATGCAAGACTCCACGCAGATGACCGACGCGGAAAAACAGGAAATGGATCGGATCAAGGCGACGTTGGGAGCCCATTTCTGCCACCGCTGCGATTATTGCCAGCCCTGCACGATGAAGATACCGATATCCACAGTGCTGACGCACCAGAGCGCTTACCGGCGTTTGCATCCGGCGCGTTTTTTCTCGCCGCCGCTGGGTGAACCGATCGAAAAAGCGACGGAATGCAGCGACTGCGGCGAGTGCGAGCAGCGGTGTCCGTACCATTTGCCGATCAGGAAACTGCTAAAAGAACAGATTACCTGGTACCGCTCTCTGAAACGGGAATATGAAAAACAATGCACTTCTGGATAAAGAATGCGAAGGATAAAGCTATTTTATGCATGGTTTAACACGATGCTTGCTATTAAGGGGTAGAAATGAGGATTAATGAAAACATTTGCCTAAGTAGTAAATTGAACGGTGCGATATCGATCAGGGCACTAAAACGATTTGCCGCTGAACAAGATACCGGTGCCTGGAAAAGATTCTCTCGCAAGTTGCCGCCGACCGGAAAAAAAGTGGCTGTTGTAGGTTCCGGTCCGGCCGGTTTAACTGCCGCCTATTATCTGGCCAAACTGGGACATACCGTTACTGTATTCGAGGCTTACAGCAGGCCNNATTATCGTTTGCCTAAGGATATTCTGGATAAAGAAATCAAAGAAATCCAGGAAGCCGGAGTGGATATCCAGGTTAGTACGTGGATTACCTCCCTCGATTCACTTTTCGTCAAGGGATATCAGGCTGTTTTTCTGGCCGTTGGCGCACACAGGGGGATCAAGTTAGGCGTGGAAGGTGAAACTAATCCCGGAGTCATCGACGGCGTCTCATTTTTACGCGATGTCAACGCAGGAATAAAAACTAATATAGGGAAAACAGTTGCGGTCATCGGCGGCGGGAATGTTGCCATTGATGTGGCACTGACGGCCCTGCGTCTGGGCGCCCGCGAAGTCAAGGTAGTATGCCTTGAACATACAGCGGAGGAAATGCCTGCCTTTGCCGACGAAATAAAGCAAGCCCATCAAGAGGGTGTCCTGATCGAAATGGGCTGGGGTGTAAAAAAGATAATTGCCGATAATGGGCAGATCAAAGGACTGGAATTAACCCGCTGTGTTTCTGTTTACGATGATTTTGGTAAATTTAAGCCGTGCTACGCGCAGAACGAAACAAAAAACATAAACGCCGATATGGTGATCGTGGCGATCGGGCAAATACCTGATGTACCTGAAGAATTTGATATTAAAACCAACGCTAACCATACGCTGCAGGCAGATACTAAAACTTTAGCGGCAAGTCGCGCCGGTGTCTGGGCGGGTGGCGATGCGGTGACCGGAGCGGCATCGGTGATTGAGGCAATTGCCGCTGGAAGAAAGGCTGCTATTTCCATCGATAAATATCTGGGCGGCAAGGGCAAGATCGATGAGAAACTGACCCGCGCCCGCCGGATCATTGCGCCGCAAACGGAGGTATATCCCGAAGGTACCGTTCGCGTAAATCTACCGCAGCTTCCTGTTGAACAACGCGCCGGTAATTTCAAGGAGACGGAGCTTACTTTGCCGCAACCGTCGGCAATAGATGAAAGCAGCCGTTGTCTGCACTGCGGCGAAGGAATGACTTCCCGGTGCCGTTACGCCTGTCCGGCGGGAATCAACGTACCCTTATACGTCAATTTGATCAAAAGGGGTAAATACGAGGATGCACTGGCAGTCATCCGCGAAAAGGTACCATTCCCCGGCGTATTGGGGCGGGTGTGCACGGCGCCGTGCGAAGAAGCCTGCACCGGCTGCGCAATGTGCGTGCCCTATTGTCCCATGAATGCCATCGGGGCGGACGGCGAGATAAAGAAACAGGTCAAAATCGATTTCGATGAATGCGCCGACTGCGGCGTTTGCTTTAGAGCCAGGGTTTGTCCTGTGGACGCGATCGTTGATGAAGTATATACGTGGCCGCGCTCGGTGCGGTCGGCGTTCTCTAATCCGCTGGTATTACACAAAGAAACCAGGGTGCCGGGACGCGGCACGGAAGAGGTGAAAACCAACGAAGTTACCGGCCAGTTTAAAAAAGGTCATGTCGGGGTGACCGCGGAGTTAGGACGGCCGGGTGTCGGCGCCAGATTCCGCGATGTCGAAAAGGTGGCGCAGGCGCTGGCGAGGGCGCATGTCGTTTTCGCGGCCAATAATCCGGTCACCCACATGATGACGGACAAGACGACCGGCAAGCTGAATGACGAGATCCTGAATGAAAAGGTCTGTTCGGCGATGATCGAGACCACTTCACCGATCGAAAACCTGCCGGCAATAATTAAAGAGTTGCGTGAAGTGGCTACGCAGATCGAAACTGTTTTCAGTCTGACGATTTCATCAAGGCTGGAGAAAGATGGGACGGCTCCCTGCCGGAAGATATTGCAGGAACTTGACGTTCCTTTGTATCCCAACGGTAAAACCAATCTGGGACTGGGACGTCCGTTATTCAAGGAGGAATCGAAATGACACATACTTTACACCGCCGCGGCACGAAAGAGAGTTTAAACCGGGATTACGTGATGCTGTGCATCGCAGCCAAAGGGATAAATGAAGACGGTGCTGATGAGAAAATGCGGGAATTTCTGCGCACGGTCATCAAGTACGGCGCGGTAAATTTCGGGGATATGCGAACCGGTAATTCCTTCTGCTGTAATCCCGATGAGATCATCAATAAAGTTACGAGCACCAGTATCGTCCACGGTGTTTTCACCGACCGCGCTACCGTTGCCAGGGTAATGAGCAGCCTGAAACGCGCTGATCTGGGCATGTCCGTGGTAGTGAGCGGCCCCTTTCCCTCAGTTGAGGAAGCCTGTAAAGAAGCCGGCATCGTCCCCCATTCGCGGGATTTTTCGGCGGGTATCTGGGGAAGAACGGATAAACTGGCCAGGCAGGAACTGCTGGAATGCACGACGATGTGCGGGCACGCGATGATCTCGGCGAATCTGGTTGACGATATTGTCAAACGGATCAAGGCTGGAGTGATCAATACGCGGCAGGGCTCGATAGAGATGGGCCGGGTCTGCTGCTGCGGAATATATAATCCTGTGCGGGCGGAAAGGATTTTAAGAAAACTGACGAGCTGAGTGGTTTGTTGAAATAGCAAAGCGAAAGTAATTTTGGGAGGCGTAATCATGGCAAACATCAATGTCGCAACTGCGGTTGCCAAAGTATTAAAGGAAGAGGGTGTAGAATGGTATGCCGGTGTGCACGGCGGCCATCTCTGGCACCTTATGATCGAGGTTGCCAAGGCCGATATTAAAATGTACCATATGCGGCATGAGCAATCCGGTGTATATTGCGCCGAAGGTTGGGCACGGACAACCGGCAAACCGGGTGTATGTTTCGGTACGGCCGGGGCTGGTTACGGCAACATGGTTCCCGGCATATACCAGGCGTATCTTTCCCACAGCCCGGTGATCTGCCTGCTGGGGCAGCACAGCACCTCGGAAGACGGCTGGGGGCCTTTTCAGGAGGGCTATGCCGAACCGGTGGCCAGTCACTTTACCAAATGGACTCGGCGTATTATTGACCCGACGATGGCAGCTTATTTTGCGCAGAAGGCTTTCCGGGATGCCATGACCTATCCGATGGGGCCGGTGGCGCTGGAAATTCCCGCCAATATCATGGGGCAGATCGCCGGTGATGAAAACAACCTGCGTGGTTATATGGCGCCGGGTCGTGTTGCTGACCCGTCGCAACCGGCCGGCGACCCGCAAGTGGTGGAAAAAGCAGTACGCATGCTGATCAATGCTAAAAGACCGATCATCGTTGCCGGTGACGGTATTTTCTGGTCAAAAGCCTCGGGCGAATTGAAAGAGCTGGTCGAACTGTTGAGTATCCCGGTGATTACCAGACGGATGGGGCGCGGCGCGGTACCGGAAGACCATCCGCTGTCCTTTGGCGGCGGTTTCCGCAGACCAATTCAGATGCAGTCTGACGTCGTAGCAATCTTCGGCTTAAAGATGAATATGCTTGAAGGTTTCGGTTTGCCGCCGAGGTTCCCGGCTGAGAATGTGAAATACCTGCAAATCGCCGAAGATCCGGAGGAATTAACCACCAGGTTACCCACCGAACTATCCATTACAGGCAGTCCCAGACCGGTATTGCGGCAAATGATCGATTGCGCAAAGGAGATGAAAGCAAAACCGGATCGGCATGAATGGCTGGCTTTTGTCGCCAAAGAGAAAGAAAAAGATCGGGCAGCAACGCAGGCGGCGGTGGAAAAGGTACGCAATAACATACCCATTCACCCTGATTTTCTGGCCGCGGAGATTGTCGAAAGTCTGGACAAAGACGCGACAGTAATACTGGACAGCTTCAGTATGTCCGGTTTCTTCACGGATAAATTCAAGTCGGTATTTGCCGGGCAGTTGCTGGATGCGGCCACCTGGAGCGGCGTGGGGCACAGCGTGGGGATGGGGATGGGTGCGCAACTTGGCAGGCCGGGCAAACAGGTCGTGGCGCTGCTGGGTGACGGAGGGATGGGCATTGCCGGGTTTGATATTGAAACAACCGCCCGGTATAACCTGCCGGTCTGTTACATTGTTTTTAATAACAGCGGCTGGATGAACCCGTCGACGCAGAAGCTGATAATTCCGGAAGTGAAAGACAGCTGGTGCATGATGCCGGATATCAGGTACGATAAGATATTCGCCGAAATGGGCTGCTATACTGAATACGTCACCGAACCGCAGGAAATAAAACCCGCGCTGAGGAGGGCTTTCGATTCCGGCAAGACATCTGTAGTTAACGTAATACCTGATACCTGTGTAGTTCCGCCCCAACAGCAGGGCCGTATCGACTATTACCGTAAATTATTCGGCGCGTGTTGAACAGAACACACAGTTTTATCCGGTCAATAACAACAAAAATGACTATAACAGGATGGGTAAAATGAAAGAATCTTCGAATCTCCCGCTGGCAGGGGTTAAATGTGTTTGCGTGATCATGTTTCAACAGGTACCGGCAGCTTTTACGATGATGGCCGATCTGGGCGCGGAGGTAATTAAGATCGAGCCTCCAGGTGTAGGCGAACAGGGTAGGGGTTTCCAGAAATATCCGGGAATGTACCTGAGTTCGTATTTTGAAACGAATAACCGCGGTTTCAAGTCTGTCACTTTGAATCTGAAAACTAAAAAAGGCCTGGAGATCCTGTACATGCTGGCGAAAGACGCCGACATTTTCGCGGAGAACTTTCGTCCGGGAGTGGCCCAGCGTAATCATTTTGCCTACGAAGACATAGTGAAATTCAATGCGGGCATTGTTTATCTGAGCAGTTCGGCCTACGGACCGGATGGGCCGAACTCCTCACTACCGGGTACCGATGCCGTCGCTCAAGCGGCCGGCGGTCTGGCCAGTACATTCGGTGACAAAGGCGCCCAGATGATGACCTCCCAGCATTCGGTAGCCGATGAAACCAGCGCCCTGGTGAATTTCGGCGCGATCATGGTTGGTTTGTACCATAAAAAAATGACCGGTGAGGGACAAAAAATCGAGACATCGTTGTTGGGCAGTGTTGTCCGGTTGATGGGATATTCAATGACGCGGGTGCTTTTTACCGGCAAGGAAATACCGCGCGGTCGGGCGCGTGTCCTGGGCGGCGCTTCAACTGGTCTGGCCGGTTCATTCAATGACAAGAACGGCAAGGGATTCGCGATTCAAGTAGTAGGGCAGGAATCCTGGCAGAAAGGCATGCAAGCCGCGGGTTTTATGGGGAAACTGGAGGAAGTGGGCTGCGGTAAATTGGGAGAGGTGGCGGAGTCTGAAGAAAAGACCAAACTTTTCCTGGAAACCATGGATAAGATCTTCGCGACCAATACACGAGACTACTGGGTCAAGACGCTGCGGCAATTCGACGTTGTCTGCGCGCCGATCAACACCGTGCTGGAAACCTCACAGGATCCCGATGTTATCGCCAATAACTACATCACCGAAGTCGACCATCCCAAGGCGGGGAAGATCAAAGTGGTCGGGTTCCCCTGGAAATTNNTTTTGCACTCCCTCTTCATTTCTATCAGGCGTGAAAATGGTCTAGTTGGTTTTTCTGCCGCCGGTTCCCGCTGCCGCTTTAGCGGTGGAACCTTTGCCCTGCCGCTGCGGGCGTAGGGCGCGGGTGGCTTTACCGGCCTGCCACATTTCGGAATTACCCATTTTCGCTAATTCCTTTCCAAGCTGGACTTTGTAGTTCGGGCCGCCGCAGGCGCGGATAACGCGCGCTGTTTCGGCGCCGGTGGCTACTCTTTCGTAGAGCTCTTTGAAGACCGGCAAAACGGCTTTCTTGAACTTCGGTTTCCAATCGAGGGCGCCGCGTTGCGCGGTGGCCGAGCAATTGGAATACATCCAATCCATCCCGTTCTCGCTGACCAGCCGGATCAGACTTTCGGTCAATTCTTCGACGGTCTCATTAAAGGCTTCACTGGGGCTGTGGCCGTGCTTGCGCAGGGTGTCATATTGAGCTTCCATAATACCTGCCAGCGCGCCCATTAATACGCCGCGTTCGCCCACGAGGTCGCTGAAGACTTCTTTTTCAAAGGTGGTCGGGAATAAGTAACCGGCCCCGATGCCGACGCCCAGCGCCAGTGTCCGTTCGGTGGCTTTACCTGAAGCATCCTGGAAGACCGCAAAACTGGCGTTGATACCTTCACCGGAAAGGAAATTACGCCGTAACGATGTCCCGGAACCTTTCGGTGCGACCATAATCACATCGACATTCTTGGGCGGGATGATCTTGGTCTGATCTTTATAAACAATAGAGAAGCCGTGTGAGAAATAGATCGCATCGCCCGGTTTAAGGTATTTCTTGATCAGCGGCCAAACTAATTTATGGGCCGCGTCGGAGACGAGCAGTTCGAAAATAGTGCCGCGTTTGAGCGCATCTTCGATTTCGAATAAATCTTTGCCCGGCACCCAGCCGTCTGCTACCGCCCGGTTCCAATCCTCAATGAACTGTTTAGACTGCCCAATAATGACATTGAAGCCGTTGTCTTTCAGGTTTAATGCCTGTCCAGGTCCCTGCACTCCATAGCCAATGACGGCAATGGTCTCACCCTTGAGAACCTTGCGGGCTTTCGCCAGCGGGAACTCTTCCCGTGTGACGACCTCTTCCCTGGTGCCGCCAAAATCAATGATTGCCATTATATATGTCCTCCTTCATTATCGATATATCGTGTTTAGCTTGCGAATCCTGATTTTATTTCAGGGCACGCTTACTGTTAATAATAGCAGATTTACTGTTTTACGCGCTAGCGAGTGCGGCGCTATACTAACCTGCGGGTATTTCGCCTGAAGTATATCCCTTTCGACTGCGGCTATCCTTTGCTTTGAACTGCTCCGTAAAATACCTTCGGCTGCGGCCTTTGGAGTGACCTCCGACTTTCTTCCAAGTCAGAAAGCCTGCGGAAGTATTTCGCCTAAAACTCAAGCTGCTGCCTTCAGCCCTTAACCCCCTCCCAAGAAAAACGTTGGAAATTGATGATGTTGTTATCTTCCAACTTATAGATACAATCCGTTCGATGAGAAATTATTGTATTTACTAAAACAATAATACTACATCCATTCTGATCTTGATTCCACTTACACCTATAGATTCGCCTCACCTATATTAAAATTCGTCTGATATCACTTACCGGAGTTTGACGTTTCGTCTATTGATAATATTGAACTCTGCGCCTCCATATAGTTGCCTACGATATCGCTGCTGGCAATGATACCAATAAGTTTATGGGGGTTATTTTCTTCGACCACCGGTAAACGGCCGATATTTCTCTGGCGCATCAAATTGAGCGCATAATCAAGGCGGTCTTCGGCATGAATGATTGCCAGATCCGTAGACATTACCTCTTGCACTCTGGTTGATTGCCATTTATTGTGCCTGATTTTCACTACATCGATATTAGCGATTATACCGGCAAGATTGCCTCTGCTGTTGATAATCGGAATACCTTTGATACCTTTGGCCTGCATCAAGTTGGCAGCTTCGGTTATTGTTGCCTCGGGAGATAATGTAGTTACCGGCCACTTCATAGCTTCTTTAACCAGCATACGATTCAGTAAAGGATACGCGTATTTATCCCGGTGTGCCGGTGATTCGGCGGGTGATAATACCTGGCTTTTATACATCGTATTTTTACCGATAATGACATAGGCCAGTCCGACAGCAATCATCGCCGGGGCCAGCAGCTGATAGCTGCCGGTGATCTCCGCGATCATTACCATCACCGCCAGCGGCACATGCCCGACCGAACCTAAAAAGGCCATCATTCCCACGATCACGAATGATGCCAGGGAAGGCATATGCGGGATATTGTGCATCAAACCCCACAGCACCGCACCCAGCAAGCCGCCGATAACAATACCGGGCGCAAAAACGCCGCCCGAACCGCCGGATTCCACAGTGAAAGCAGTGGCGGCGATCTTGGCCAGTACCAGCACTGCCAACAAAGCCAGACTAATACCGATCGCATCCGGCGTCATCGCCAGTTGTGTCCAGCCGTAGCCGACGCCGAGTACCTGAGGCAACCAAAGGGCTATAATCCCGGTTAGCAGTCCGCCGAGCGCCGGTTTTAGAATCCGTGGCATGCGCATTTTATGGAAAATGTCTTTAACGAAAGTGAAAGTCCGCGTACAGAGGATGCCAATGAGGCCGCAAGCGATGCCAAGGATCGCATAATAAAGCAGACTCATCCCATCGTTGAAGGCGATATTTAATCCAGTCCCGAAAATTGGGGTAAACCCCTGGAATGAAGCATACACAACGTAGGCTATCATCGTTGAGATGAAAGCCGGTATCAATACTGAACTTTCCATTCCCTGCAGGTATAGAATCTCCGCGGCGAGAATAGCCCCGCCAAGCGGAGCTTTAAAAATGGCAGCGATGCCCGCGCCCATGCCGGCCGCGACCGCAATACGGCGGTCCTCAACGGAAAGATGGAGAATTTGCGCGATAAAAGAGCCAAAGCCTGCGCCCATCTGAGATGCAGGTCCTTCCGGCCCGGCGCTGCCGCCCGTACCAATAGTAATCGTAGAGGCAATAAATTTCACATAGGGGATACGCCAGCGAATCAAGCCATTTTTATTATGAAAGGAATCGATCGCGGTATCCGTGCCGTGACCTTCGGCTTCTGGCGCGAGCTTATAGACGGCAATCCCGGCCAATAATCCGCCCAATGTCGTAATTACCGGGATGACCCACAGGTGCGAAATAGTAGAAATAACTGCTTGCCCATCCCCCAAAGGCTGAGGAGGATAAAAACCAGCCCCTTTGCCCAACGTCCACTTAGTGACAAACTCAATGGCACGGTAAAAAGCAATAGCAGCCAACCCGGCGCCTATGCCAATCACTGATCCTAACAGCAGCCATTTTGTAAGGTAATTAACATCGATGTGTTCTTGCAATGTTGGATGTCGAAAAACATGCACGAAAGAGTTTAAAGACAAAGATATTCGGCGTTTCCGGTTGCGAATTTGCTTAGCCATTTAATTTTATTCTAGCACCATGTCGAAAATAATCATAAAAAGGAGCCATTGGCTACCAAATAATCAAGCTTTTAGGAATATCACAGGCAGTTCTTTTCAGAGATATGATACAGGTGAAATCAGTGTCCTTGCCCAGGCAAAAATCCTTAAATGCTGCTACCGGTGAATCAACCCAGGCGATATATTTATAATTCTATTGGAGACTGCTGATTTAGCATCTTTTTTCTCGTTTCGATGTTACGCATTATCTCTCTGAGGTTCCCCAAAATCTTTCAAATTGTCATTACCGTAGTCTCCCTCCCTCTCAGGCTTATAGTCCAGGATGTACGAGGGGAGAGGGATTGATGGAGGGTGAAAAAATCTCATCTACTCCAGATCCAGCAACCTGGCGGGATTGACCTTGGCCATCGCCGCAATATCCGGCGCGGGAATGCCGTTCTTGTAGAGCAGCGCGATGAACATTCTCATCCCTTCCGCCGGTGAAGGATTATAGTATTGGCCGAGGTCGGTGCTGATGATGCAATGCTCGGCGCCGATATACTTGATGGCATCCACCATCGGTTTCGGGTCATTGCGGAAATCGGTCGGCAGGAATCCGACATAACAATTTTCGATATAGTAACCCATTTGTCCCAGTTGTTTCAATTCATCCAGCGTGAAACGCACCAACCCGTTGGTCCATAAGCCGTGGGTGATGACCAGTTTCTTGATGCCGACTGCCTGTGCGGCCTCGACCAGTGCGAAAGTTTCCTGCGGGGAGATGTGGCCGTTGGCCAGGACCATGTTGTATTCTTTGACTAACTTCAGTATTTTACTAATTTCCGGAACCAGTTTGTTGTTCGCATCCAGGATAGAAAAACCGTCGCCTTCCAGGCTGGCGCCCGGCAGTTTCCGCATGTTGGCCCTGGAATTGAGTGAGGAATGAGTTGGCATCCAGACCATTTTCGTGCCCATCTTGGCCGCTGTTTCCAGCGCGTGGATGTTCAGTCCGCCGATCTCATAATCAAGGCATATCCCGCCGAAGCATTTAACCTCCGGCACTAATTGATTTACGATATCGGCTAGCGGCGCCGTCGGGAAATAACTGCTTTTCAGCACCAGGGCACGCATCCCCATCTGACGCGCCCATTTTGTTGTCTCCAGCGCATCCATCCGGCCTGGAATAATGATTGCCGGGGAATGGTGGCAGTGCATGTCGATAGAACCGCGTACTAAATCATCAATAATCATTTCTCAACTCCTCAAAACATTCAAATATCAAATGTATTTTGAACAGGATTAACATCGACTTGCTGCCAATATTAGCGTAATCGGGGTTCAGTTGTCAACGATGGTTTGGGGCGAAATAGTATTAATTTGGTAAACAGATCAATCCAGCTATTTATTGGTGGTTAATGTACGTTACCCAGCGCCCCCCTTCTGAATTTTCTACCTGGACACAACGAATCAATTTCTAATAATCAATACAGCAACTGAAAGAGAATCGTGACTAAGCTAATGAATTAGTTCAATAATAATAACCAGTTTAAGCATGGGTACCGCTTTCTGGAACTTTTGCCGGATTTGAGCTGATGCCCTGGCTCAATCGATAATTCCTGATGGTCGAAGATAAGCATAGCACGGCGATAGCGATTACGGCGGCAGAGCTACCCATAATAATGGTGATCGGCTTTGGTCCTCCCATCAGGTCGGCGCCGACTCCGGCCAATAGTCCGCCGACCGGAGAAAGCGCCGTACTCAAACTGACTACTGCGGTCACCCTGCCTCTTAATTCATCCGGAATTGACAACTGTAACAAAGTCTGGTTGGAAGTCATGAAAATGGATTCGAAGAAACCAGCCGCAGCTAGAAATACGCCGGCTGCCCATACCTGGGAGCAAAAAGCGACGCCTGCGCACGATAGGGCAAGCAAAAACAGAGAGGCCAATTGTACGAGGCCCCGCCTCTCCGCGCGGGAAAGCATTGCTGCGGCCATCCCGCCTAACATGCTGCCGACGCCGGTGCAGGCCATCAGTATGCTTAAAACTTTACCGGTCGGGTCATTGAAGACCTTCACGGCGTAGATTGGCGGCAAGATGGTAACGATGGGAATAGTAAATACCGGCAAGATAAAGCCCATTAATACAAAAGTCCGGGTGACGGGATCCTTGAGTATGTATCGTATACCCTCGCGGATATTTTGAACGGGAGATGTGCGCTCTAAACGATATTTTTGCGCCGGAAAACGCAATTGCATGATCGAAATGGCGATGAGCAGATAAGCAAAGGACTGGACGAGGAAGTTACCGCCCGCGCCAACCCAGAGAATCAGAAAACCGCCGATGGCGGGGCCGAATGAGCGCATCATCGCCGAACCTGTCAGCAGTATCGCAATCGCGTTAGGCGTGACCGCGCGCGGCATCAGGTCAAAAATGATAATCTGTTTCAGGGTCTGGTCGATGGTATAGGTCATGCTGACCAAAAAAGCAAAAATAAATAAATATACTATCTGAGAATGACCGGTAATGAGGATAAGTCCAAACAGCAGGGTGACAACAAATAACCAGGCGTTGGTTATCATCATCATTTTCCGCCGTTCAACACGGTCGGAAAGGATGCCCGCTGCCGGAATCATGCCGATAGCGGTGATGGAACGGATGGTGCTGAATGTCCCAAGCATGGTGCCGGAGCCGGTTATATTATAAACAAGCCAGTTTACTGTTATTGTCTGAATCCATGCGCCTGCCTGGGAGAGGATCTGGTTCGTCAGTAAAAAGCGGAAATTCCTGATACCCAATGCGGTAAATGTGCCGACTTTTTTCCCCGAAATTAGTAAAGGGTCATGGGTATCAGGATTGGTTTGTTTTTTGTCGTCAGCCGGGGCAGAGTCAGACAATTTCGTGGTGGTTCTCCTGGTGAAGATTAAACGACCGGGTATTATTCGAATGAAATTTCATTAGAGATAACAGAGAGATTTTCGCTATCGATAAAGTTATTCTTTATTATAATCGTATTCTGTGTTAAAGAACAATATTACTCATTCAGGGAAAAAAGGAATGGCACATTGTGAACATGGGTAATATGCACTTCCCCGAAAAGGTACTATACCAGCTTTTGTGCACGTGGAACAATTTACCTTTTGCTTTGTTAATTGGCACACGACGCCTTTTCTCTAAATCTCGCTGCGCTTAGTGGCCTTGTATACAATTGCTCCTCAGACTTCGCAAAGTACGTTCCGATTCAAGCCTTGCTTAGAGACGTATTATATATTTGCTTCGTAATGTTCAAATCTGCGAAAGTACCTGCGACTTTAGTCTTCGGCCTCAGGCTTAGTCTTCCAGCCGACAGGGGAAGGAAAATGGCTACATTTTTATAAATTTGCATCCCCGGCTATTTTTGCCGGAGTTGCATCGATGCCCTGGCTTAATTGATAGTTGCGAACGGTGGGAGAAAAGAGAAAGACAAAAACGGCGATGATCGCGGCGCCGCTGGCCATAATTACGGTGATCATCCGCGGTCCGTGGAACAGGTCGGAACCTGCTCCGGCAAGCAAACTGCCGATAGGGGATATGGCGCGTCCCAGATTCAGCACACTGGTCACCCTGCCGCGTAAGTTATTTGGAATGGAAAGTTGCAATAAAAGCTGGTTGGTGACACCGAAAACCTGTTCGCAGAACCCGGCCGCTGCCAGGAAGATCATTGCCACCCAGAATGTGGTGCTGTAAGCAAATCCGACCAATGAAACACCGAGGAAAAAGAGTGAGGCCAATTGGATGATACCCCGCCGCTCCACGCGCACTAATGATGCGATGAAGATGCCTCCCAGGATACCTCCGGCGCCGATGGAGGCTAAAAGGATACCCAGAGTATTCGCTTGCCCCTTGAAAATATCCTTGGCTTAAATAGGGATGATCACGGTTAATATCGGGACGATAAAAAATGATGGAATAAAACCCATGATCATGAATGTGCGGGTGACACGCTCCCTGGCTACGTACTGCAGCCCTTCGCGGATGTTCTTCATGGGAGAAGTGCGGACGGTATCAATAGTGGAAGCCGGGAAACGGATCTGCAGGATCGTAATCGCGATCAGAGCGTAAGCGCCGGCCTGGCAGAGAAAATTGCCGCCGGGGCCGAACCAGAGGATCAGGAAACCCCCGATGGCGGGACCGAACGAACGCATCAAGCTCCATCCGGTCTGGATGAGGGCGACAGCATTGGGGGTATGCACCCGCGGCACCAGGTCGAAAACCATCACCTGCCGTAATGAGGTGTCAATGGTTTGAGTCAAACCGGCGAGAAACGCAAAGATAAAAAGATAAGATGCGTGTGAGTGCCCGGAAAGTAGCACGATGCCCATACCTAGCGTAATCATGAACAACCAGGCGTTAACCAGCAGCATCAAGTTGCGGCGGTTCATGCGGTCGATCAACAGCCCGGCGACCGGAATCGTGGAAAGGGAAGAAATCGCGCTCAGTACATTGATCGTGCCCAGCAGTGTGCCGGAACCTGTCAGGTCGTAGACCAGCCAGCTGACGGTGACGGACTGGATCCACCCGCCGGCTTGTGACAATACCGTGCCGCTCAACAAATATCGGAAATTCCGGAAACGCAGTGAGGAAAATGTCCCAACCCTCTCCGCAGCTTTTGGGGGTGTTCCTTGTTTACCGTAATCCGCGTGCGTTTTGTCAGAATCAGAATCGTGGTGNNCACAGCTGTAAGCTGGATAATCGAACCCGGTTGGACTTGGACGATAGGTCTGGAGAGAAAAAAGTCCGCTAAGCCTCGGACGGGTAAATTGCATTTAAAATATTGTTTAAAAAAGCTATTTAATTATGTTTTAGTATCAGCGGTGTCCGTTTTAGTTTCTTTGACTTCGCCCTGTGGTGTGGGCGGCGCGGGGGGCACGATCTTCCGGAATTTTTCCGGACTTTCCAGGTGGTCGGTGTAAAGTACGCCGTTTAAATGGTCGATTTCGTGCTCCAGTACTTCAGCAAAAAGGCCGTCGGCCTTGATTTTAATTTCTTTACCCCGGTGATCCATTCCTTTCACTCTGACCAGTTCGCTGCGTTTGATCTCGCCGACATACCCGGGGATACTAAGGCAACCCTCGTTAACCACACGTGAACCGATGCGGCGGGTGACTTCCGGATTGATCACGCACTTGCACTCGTTCCCCGGAATATTGAGCACGATCAACCGTAATGTCTCGCCCACCTGGTTTGCAGCCAGACCAACGCCGGTAGCAGTGCGCAACGTTTCCTGCATATCGTTGACCAGTTTGCGTACTGATTTATCGATCACCTTGATCCGCTTGGCTTTCTGCCGTAAAACTGGGTCGGGTACGGTTCTTATTGGTAATACTGCCATAATTTGTCCACCTACTATATATAGTAAAGCCTACAGCCCGACAGGGTCAATGTCGATTATCCAACCCTGCGGAAAAGGTATGTTTTTCAGGAAAAGTGAGAGGTTCGACCCGCGGACAATAATTTGCCAATGGTACCTGCCGCGCAGACGGTGCATGAATGCCGGCGCCGGGCCGATTAGACTGAGGTCGGGGATACCTTTGGCGTCACTTTCCGCAGTGATCCTGGCGGCCATTTTTTCCGCTTCTTCGCGGCAGCGGATGTCATTGGGGTGGACGAATGTCAAAGCCGCCAGCTGGGTAAAGGGTGGTTCTTTTAATTCTTTACGGAAACGGATTTCCTGATCATAAAACGCCTGGTAATCATGGCGGGCCGCGGCTTGAATTGCATAATGGTCGCGGTTGTAGGTCTGGATGACGACCTGGCCGCCCAGCTGCCCGCGTCCGGCCCTGCCGGCCACCTGGCTGAGTAATTGAAATGTCCTTTCCCCGGCGCGGAAATCAGGCAGATTCAAAGAGGTGTCGGCAATCACCACGCCCACGAGGGTGACCAGCGGTAAATCCAGCCCTTTGGTCACCATCTGTGTGCCGATGAGAATATCGGCTTCATGGTTTCGGAATTTGTTCAGGATGTCCTGGTGGGAATCCTTCTTTTGCGTCACATCGCTGTCCCAGCGTAACAGCCGGGCCTCCGGGAACATCTCCTGCGTGTCTTCCATCAGTTTTTCAGTGCCGATACCCAGATATCGGATGCGCCTGCTAAAACAATTGGGACAGGTCTGCGGCGGTTTGGACTTGTAGTTACAGCGGTGACAGACCAGTGAATCGGAATCGAAGTGATAGGTCAGCGGAATATCGCAGCGTTTGCATTTGATAACATGTCCGCAATTACGGCACTGGATGGTGGTCGCGGCGCCGCGCCGGTTGAGGAAAAGGATGGCCTGCTCTTTGTTCGCCAATACTTTTTCCAGCGCCTGGGTCAGCGGCCGGCTGAAGATACTGCGGTTCCCCGCTTTTAACTCTTCGCGCATGTCCGTGATCTCTACTTCCGGGAGGGGAGCATTTTCGACCGGAACAACTCGATCCGGCAATTGTAAAAGCTGGTAGTCACCGCGGCTGGCGCGGTAAAAGGTTTCGACGGAAGGTGTTGCACTGCCCATGACGACAACCGCGCCGGTCAATTCGGCCATTTTCACCGCAACATCACGGGAGTGGTACCTGGGTGACTGCTCATTCTGTTTATATGTCCATTCATGCTCTTCATCGAGGATGATCAGGCCGAGGTTGGGTTGGGGAGCAAAAAGCGCGCTGCGCGGCCCTACTACTACGTCCACTTCGCCATTTCTGATCCTTTGCCACTCGTCGAACTGCTCGCCTAAAGAGAGCTGACTATGGAGAACCGCCACCCTTCCCGGAAAGCGGGCGGAAAAGCGTTCGATGGTCTGCGGCGTGAGGGCAATTTCCGGTACTAAAGCAATACCTTTTTTACCGAGTTTCACAGTTTCCGCCAGCGCTTGCAGGTAGATTTCCGTCTTGCCAGAGGCCGTGACGCCGTGCAACAGAAAAACTGATGGATTCGTGTCTGTTGATTCGCGTCGCAGACCGGCTTGAATTGGTTTAAAAACCGCTTCCTGCGCGCCGGTGAGATTCAGCGGTTGCGATAGTTGAATTTGGTAGCGCGACAAGGGAGCACGCCGTACTTCGATGTATTCAATTGCGGCCAGACCTTTGCGGACAATAGTATTAACGGCAGCGGTGTCACTATTAGCGTTTTGTTTTGCTTCAGCGACGGATACCGGGCCGGATTGTATAGCTAATAGATTAAGGAGGGATTTCTGTTTTTGCGATTTCGCGGGCAGATTTACGGCTATTACCAGCGCTTCTTCCGCTGATATTATTAAATGAATGTAGGGTATCTGTTGAGTTTTGACCTTCACCGGTTCTAAAGCATAGGTTCTTTCGACGAAACCTGCCTCTACCAATTGAGAGACAGTTGAGGAGGCGCGTTTTTTGCCAAGTAATGTTTCGATTTCACTGAATTTGACTAAAGGCTTGCGGGAAAGCAGTTCCAGTAAACTTTGCTGATGCTCGTTCAATGAAGCCGTATCAGAGGGCTGCTTTGTCAGTGAAACGGTAGTCAGCACCCGGCGTTCAAAGCCGGGCGGCAGCATTAAAGCGACAGCGTCAAAAAGCGGGGATAGATAATAGTCGCTCAGCCATTTTGCCAGCAGTACCTGTTTAGCGGAAAGCAGGGGTTGTGCGTCGATAACACCGCTGATATCCCTTGTCGGTTCAAAAGCAGGGACATCGGCAAGCTCCATGACAATGCCCTGGATGATCTTCTGTCCGAAGGGCACATAAACAGCCTGTCCGATGTCTACCGTCAATTCAGATGGAATAGAATAACTGAAGGTCTGCCGTTGTGCCGCGGGTGCGTTAACACTGACCTCAGCATATTTCATCCTGCGCTCCCCGGCGAATTGGCTCAATTAGGCCTTGGGTTGTTCTGCCGGCGGTTCCGGGATTACTTCCGGTTCCGGAGTGGCGATCAGTTCTTTGGGGAACCGTTTTTCCTTAATACGGGCTTTCTTGGCGCTCAATCCACGCAGATAATAGAGCTTCGCGCGGCGTACTTTACCGTGTCTGATAACCTCAACTTTATCCAGCAGGGGAGAAGCCGTGGGGAAGGTTCTCTCGATACCGACGCCGTAGGCAACGCGTCTGACTGTAAAACTGCCGCCGGCTTCGCCGTTTCTGACGCGGATGATCACACCCTGGAAAGGCTGCACACGTTCTTTGTCGCCTTCTTTGATCTTAATACCGACTTTTACGGTGTCGCCGGGGGTGATGGCAGGAACCTTGGCATTGGCTTTGAGGCCGGTTAGTTCAGTGATCTTCATTCTACTAGACTCCTATTATCGTGGTTGATATAACCTTATTATTATAACATTTAACAGTTTTATTAACAGGCTCTCTCTATCATATCAGGTCTGCGCTGTTTTGTGCGAATTATTGCCTGATTTTCTCGCCATTTGGCAATTTCCGCATGATTTCCTGAAAGTAAAATTTCCGGCACCGCCCAGTTGCGGAATTCCGGGGGCCGGGTGTACTGCGGGTATTCCAGCAAGCCGTCCGTATGCGATTCGGATAATAATGATTCCGGCGAACCGAGAAAACCGGGTATTAATCTGACGACGGCGTTGACAACGACCATGGCGGCTAATTCACCGCCGCTGAGCACATAATCACCGATGCTGATCTCTTCGGTGACCAAGTGCTCGCGCACGCGTTCGTCCACGCC
>PMBW01000089.1 GCA_003153075.1 Dehalococcoidia bacterium
GCCTATAATACTTACGGAGAAGAATACTGTCTATTGCATCCGGTCGGTACCGGCGCTTTCAAATTTTCCAAATATGAGCCTGATGTCAAATTAACGGTTGAGCGCTTCGAAAACTTCTGGATGAAAGGCAAGCCGTATTTCGACAAGATCGAAATGCTTTATGCAAAAGATATGCAGACTGCGGTTGCCATGTTGAAGAGCGGGCAAGTAGATGCCGCGGTNNAATCTGAACGGCGCGTCTGCGGAAGAATTGAAAAATGCGGGCTATGTAATCACGGTGTTACCATGGACCATGGAAGGACTCTTGCCCGACACTTTGAATTCCGATTCTTTGTTAGCGGATAAGAGGGTGCGGCAGGCGATCGAGTATGCCATCGACAGACCGGCAATCGTGCAAGCTTTGGGGCACGGCTATTGGCGTCCGCTATTGCAGCTTGCCACCGAGCGGGTTTGCGGTTACAATCCGGAAATTGAAGGTCGTCCTTACAACCCCGCGAAAGCAAAACAACTGTTGGCAGAGGCAGGGTTTCCCAATGGCCTCAAGACGAACCTGATCGGCGGCGAGGGAACTGAACTGCTGAAAGTTTTCCAAATGGTGCAGAAATATCTGTCCGCCGTGGGCATTCAAGCCGAAATTCAGATCGCCGAACCTGCTTTGTGGAAACAATACCGGGCCACCAAACCATGGCACAACGCGATGTTGTTCCGGCATTTCTCCTCAGACCCGAACTTTACCTGGTCGTTATTTGATTTCCACACCGCCCGGGAATACGGCCAAACTAGCGTGCTGAGGAATTTTGACGACCTGCTGAACGATATGCTGGCTGCCAGAGATCAGGAAACCATGGTAAAAACAACGCGGCAGGTAGTCAAACATATTTACGACGAGGCGATCGTGATCCCGCTGATGCTGGATGCCGGGATTTCCGCTGCGACCTCAAAAGTACATGGTTTGGGCTTCTTTGAAGATCATGCCATGCAGTGGACGCCGTGGGATGTCTGGAGAGAGAAATAATAATTATCAGTTGCGCTTGAGGAGGTTTGTTCATGGTGCCTGCGGGCTCTTTTAACAATTCGAACAATTTTTCCGTATCAGGCATACCATACCGTCTGTTAGGCCATACCGGTGAAAAAGTATCCATCGTCGGTTTGGGCGGGTTTCATATCATCAAACAGAACACTGAAGCTGAAAGCATTCAGATAGTTCGTACTGCCATCGAAAACGGCATTAATTTTATGGATAATTGCTGGGATTACAATAGTGGAAACAGCGAAATCCGCATGGGAATGGCGCTGCGGGACGGGTACCGGAATAAAGCTTTTTTGATGACCAAGATCGACGGACAGACGGGTAAAGCGGCAACCGGGCAATTGGAGGAATCCCTGCGCAGATTGCAAACCGACACCATTGATTTACTGCAATTTCACGAGGTCATTCGCCTGACTGACCCGGAAAGGATTTTTGCTCCTGACGGCGCAATTGAGGTCCTGCTTAAAGCAAAGAAGGCCGGCAAGATCAGGTATATCGGTTTTTCAGGACACAAAAGCCCGGCATGTCATCTGCATATGCTGGAAACGGCAAAGAAGAACGGCTTCCTTTTTGACGCCGTCCAGATGCCGCTAAATGTGATGGATGCCCATTTCGACAGCTTCGAAAAAAAAGTGCTGCCGGTATTAAATGAGCACAACATCGGCGCGCTTGGCATGAAATCTATGGGGAATAAAATTATATTAAGGACCAACCTCGTTAGCGCGGTCGAATGCCTGCAGTACGCGATGAGTTTACCGGTATCCACAGTGATTACCGGTATTGAATCGCTAACAATTCTCCAACAGGCAATAGATACGGCTAGGAGTTTCCAATCGTTGAGTGCGGAAAGCCGTGCGGCGTTGTTAGCTAAGACCGCGCAGGCAGCCGCCAACGGGCAGCATGAAGTGTATAAAATAGAAACGATATTCGACGGCACGTTACGTAATCCCCAATGGCTGGGATAATTTTAAAGCGACATTTTCAAAAGACCAGTTAAAGCGTAAAACCGGATAAAAACATTGAACGGATGCGCCAAAATGAATGGAGGAATAAATGGATTACGGATTTCAGGGGAAAATCGCACTGGTTACAGGGACCGGCAGCCAGACCGGCATGGGCAAAGCGGTTTGTTTGATGCTGGCCAAAGAAGGATGCAATGTAGTTTCGGCCAGTAAAAATTTCGAAGGGGCCAAACAGACCGCGGCAGAAGCTAAAGCGCTCGGACGGAAAGCCATCGCGCTGAAAGTAGATGTCTCTAAGGACGCCGAAGTTGACGAAATGGTAAAAGCAGCGCTCAAGGAATTTGGTAAAATCGATATTCTGGTCAATGCCGCCGGTGTGATCGCCGCGATCGGTAAGGGTTTGATGGAAACTAATCAGGATACCTGGGATAAAGATATGGGTGTTAACCTTTACGGGACAATGAACTGCGCCAAGGCAGTAATTCCCGGTATGGTGGAAAGGAAATACGGGAAGATCATCAACTTTTCCTCAATCACCGCTAAAGCCGGCGGTCCCGATTCTTACAGCATATCAAAAGCAGCCGTGCTGGCGTTTACCAGAGGGTTGGCCTCTCAGTTCGGGCCTTCTAACATCAATGTCAATGCCATCGCGCCCGGCATGGTCAAGACCGAACTGTTTGGCGAGATCACTGAAGTTCAAAACCAGCGGTTCGAGCGTTGGGCTTCCCGTCCGCCGTTACGCCGGATACAAACAGTGGAAGACATGGCTAACGCCGCGGCCTTTTTAGCCTCCGATGTGTCTAAAAATATCACCGGACAGTGTATTCAGGTAGACAGCGGCCTGGTGATGCTGTAACCCTGATAACAATAGCTGAGAAAGAATTATAAATAAATAGAAAGGCTGCCTATTCAGGCAGCCTTTCTATTTCTAAAAGAAACGATTGAGAAGAGCTAAAATAATAAAATATACTTGTTACTCTTTAATATTATTACAAGCGCATTTGTCAATGGTGGTTTGTCAGCTCTATTTTTTGAGCCAAAGGTATCGAAATATTGCCTATGGCGAATATCCGCGTCATGTGGTATCATGGGAACAATTATGATATTTTCCGGCGAACGGTAATCAAAAATGCCTACTTCTCTTCCAGTGCATTATAAATATGATGAAGGAGGTCACACATGGATGGTAAGTTAAAAGGCAAGGTAGCTATTGTCACAGGGTCAGGTCAGGGAATCGGAAAAGCTGTAGCAATTGGACTGGCGGCCGAGGGCGCCATGGTCGTAACCAACAACCGTAAAGCCGGGACGCAGGGTGGGGATGCCGCAACCGTGGCTGAGGAGATTAAAGCAGCCGGTGGTCAGGCGGTGCCGTTCTTCGGCAGCGTATCTGATTTTCAGGAAGCGCAAAAAGCCATCCAAACTGCGGTAAAAACTTTCGGCAGAATCGATATTGTCGTGAATAATGCCGGTTCGGATGCGCCCAAGATGGTCTGGAACATGACCGAAGAAGATTGGGATTTATCCGTCGATTCATTCTTGAAAAGTTCATTTAACTGTATCCGCCATGCTGCCCCGTTGATGAGAGAGCAAAAATGGGGGCGCATTATCAATACTACTTCTACCGCCTGGCTAGGCACAGTGGGGCACTGCAATTACGGCGCGGCGAAAGCCGGTATTGTCGGACTGACACGGGCTGTTGCCAGAGAGATGGGGCGTTCCGGGGTTACCTGTAACGCGTACGCCCCCACCGCGGGAACACGCTTTACCCTCAGCGCAGATATTAAAGCAGGCTTTCAGAAACGCTTTGATTCGGGTTTGATCACCAAAGAAAGATTCGAAGAATTAATGCATCCGCCTGAGGCAGAAACACTCGTTCCCTTCGTCGTGTATTTGTGCACAAATGAAGCCGCCAATATCAACGGACAGGTCTTCGATGTGACATATCCCAATATTTCCATTTATTCGGAACCGGTAAAGACAAAAACGATTACGCAGGAAAATGGACATCTTTTTACCGTTGATGAATTGATTACTATGGTGCCGAAAGTACTGCTGGAAGGTTATAAAAATCCGGCGCCGCCGCAAGCGTAAACCGGAAAAGAAAAATAAAACAGTAAACGATGGAGTAGTGCCTTTGTGCCCATTACTCCATCGTTTGTTTATCATGTTTATGTGCCTCTCCTTTATTTCCTCTATAATTAGATAACCGGAATTGGATTGGAGTCGGATGAATAAAATAAAAACCTTGATATTTTTCGGAGCGCATCCCGATGACGAGACGTTCGGCATCGGTTCAACCCTGGCGCAGTATATCAGCGCGGGTGTCAGAGTCTATTATGTCTGTTCCACGCGCGGCGAGGCGGGTACTGTCGACCGGGAGTTTATGAAGGGATTTAACAGCATCGCCGACCTGCGTTCATCGGAAATGAAATGCGCAGCGCAGGTTTTGGGATTGGCCGGGGTTGTTTATCTAGGCTACCGCGACTCCGGAATGCAGGGTTCCGAGGATAATAAAAATCCTGCCAGTTTGGCGATGGCGCCGGTGGACGAAGTTGCCGGACTGATTGTCAAGATTATACGCGAACTGAAGCCTGACGTTGTGATTACCCACGACGCCGGCGGCGGTTACGGCCATCCCGACCATATCGCTACTCACAATGCGGTCGTAAAAGCTTTCTATGCGGCCAATGATCCGGCGCAATATCCTAAAGCAGGCCCGGTGTTTCAGCCTGCCAAATTGTATTTCGGGGTGCGTTCTCACAGGTTCATGAAAGTGATGATTAAATTAATGCCGCTTTTCGGTCAGGACCCTCACCGTGCCGGACGCAACAAAGACATCGATATGACCAAAACGTTCGGCACAAAGTATCCGATCAATGCGGTCATCAAACTTAAAAAACAATCCATCACAATCCGGGATAAGGCTGCGGCGTGTCACGCCAGCCAGGGCGGCGGACGGCCACGTCAAGGCCCATTCAGATTTTTACGCATGATCGAAAAGCTCCGCGGGCAAAGAGACTATTTTATGCGCGATTACCCACAGCCGGCGAATAAACGACTGGAAAATGATCTGTTCGAGGGAATTAAGTAAATTACTTATCCATTCCCCGTTTGAGACCGCGTATGTAAGAAATTTCTCCGGCATGTTGGGACAGATGGGCTACTGTGAATAGCAGCATCAAGCCAACAAGCGGTTCAAAAGGAGCGCGGGGAGGTGGAGTACCTTGAGGTGCATGCGGCGGTGGGGGTAATTCCACTTTTCTTCCGAGTTCCTCAGGCGTCGCTCTTTTGAGGTATTCATTGGTTTGTGCGCGCACGGCATCCGAATATGCCAGCAGATCTTTCAGTTCCGGGACGATAAAAGCAGCTACCTGTTCGGCGGTATAATGGGCCCCGCTATCGGCAACCGCTTTGTTCATTTTCTGGTACCATTTTCCGGCTTCCCAAATGGTTGGTTTACCCTGTATCCGCGCATTAACAAATGAGTCTTCCGAGCGAGCCATATGGAAGATGATCAATCCGATAGAATTGGCATCCGGTCGCGGGTGCCATGTTAACTCTTCTTTGGTCAGGCTGTCGAGTGTCCTATCGACCGATCTCTTGATATTTTCAAATCCGAATTTAATCAGTTCTTTTCCTTCCATCTTTATACTCCCTTTGATTCATGATTTCTGTTGAATGCCCATATTGTATTACTATTCGTCTCCACCGTCAAACAAATGAGTTCATTTAAAGACTTATGATAATCGCGGAAGCAGACGTGGGGAATGTTATTCAGATGGTCTTTGGCATATTCGCTGCCGAAGATAGTCTGGAATGTTATACTTATACTAAGATGGAAAGATCTGTAATACCCACGAGTTTCGCTAGTTTGGAGACAGAATGGCAGGAATTACTGGCAACATCTACCGCCAATCATATATTTTTTACGTCACAATGGCAAAAAGCTTGGTGGCAGGTGTTCGGCGGTGATTATGAATCATTTCTTCTTTCGATAATTGATAACGGTAAACTTGTAGGGATTGCGCCGTTAAAAAGAAAGGATGGAAAGATCTCGTTCATTGGCAGCAGCGATGTCTGCGACTATATGGACTTCATCGCACAGAGCGGGCAGGAAGAATATGTATTTTCACGTTTAATTGATTACCTGGATAAAAATGAATGGAGTACGATTGAATTTGACTCTGTTTTGCCGGATTCTCTCGCACTAAAATTCTTTGTACCTCTGGCGCAACAGAAGGGTTATCAAATCTCGACAACACAAACGAATGTCAGTCCGCAATTAGTTTTACCATCAAGCCGGGAAAACTACATAAGTTCACTAAACGCCAAAGACCGGCATGAGATACGGCGGAAAATAAGGCGGCTGGAGCAAATACAATCCGTAAATTATTTCACGATTACTGAAAAGGAACGTATGCCCGGTGCAGCAGAGAGTTTTTTTAAACTCTTCCGGTTAAGTAACGGCGAGAAAGCTGGTTTTATGACTGATAAAAAGAGAGAATTTTTTTCAGCAATGATATCCTCTCTGGCGGAGCACGGCAATATCAGGCTATCGTTCATGGAAATAGGGGCTAATCCTGCCAGTTCCACACTGTGTTTTGATTACAACAATGATATTTACCTTTACAACAGCGCTTTCGATCGGGCTTATTCGGCTCTCAGTGCCAGTTTATTACTTGAGGTTTATAATATATGGGACGCAATTAATAACGGAAAAAAACGTTTTGATTTCCTTTCCGGTAATGAACCGTACAAATACGATTTGGGCGGCCGGGATGTGCCGCTATACCATTGTGTAGTTTCAAGGAGTTAAACCGTGCGTGTCGCCGAAATCAGTGAGCATAGTTGCCCCAAACGCCCGTTAGGTACGGGGGACGTTGGCGGTATGAATCTGTACATTTTAACGCTCAGCCGTGAAATGAACAAGTTGGGTGTTTATGTTGATATCTTTGCGCGATGGCACGACCCGGACGAGCCGGAGATTATCCAGATAAATGAGAGGACACGCCTTATTCATATCCGTGCCGGAGAACCCAAAGATACATCTAAAATGGCTGACTACAATTACTTGCCGGAATTTCAGGCTAAACTACTGGAATTTATGAAAAAGGACGGCGCAAAATACGACATTATCCGCAGTCATTACTGGACATCAGCCCTTATAGCGGAACAAATTAAAAAAGAATTAGGAATCCCCGATGTTGTGACATTCCATACCCTGGGTGAAGTCAAAAACCGCGCGTTGGGTGTGCAGGCAGAGCCGAACCTCCGTATTCAATCTGAAAAAAATATTGTGGCTACCGCGGATCTCATTGTTACATCTACCCCGGAAGGAAAAAGAAATCTGATCAAACTCTACGGAAGCGTTCCGGAAAAGATCAAGGTTATACCTCCCGGTGTTGATCTCGATTTTTTCTTTCCGCATGATAAAGAAAAAGCCCGCCGTGAACTGGATCTGGACAGTTACCGGAGGGTGGTGCTTTTTGCGGGACGGCTGCAGCCTTTTAAAGGTTTGGATTTGTTATTGCACGCGATGACCAATCTGCCCAATCACGGGACTACACGATTACTGGTGGTGGGCGGCAACTCCGGAGATAATGATGAACTTGGCAAAATGAATGCATTAACCAACGAATTGGGCATCGGTAATATGGTGGATTTTGTCGGCGCGGTAGAACACGAAAAGATGCCGCTTTATTACAATGCCTCGGATATCTGTGTGGTTCCTTCATATCATGAGAGCTTCGGTCTGGTAGCAGTAGAGGCGCTGGCATCCGGAATCCCGGTACTGGCTGCACGGGTCGGCGGGTTGGCCACGATTGTTAAGGATGGAGAGACTGGCTATTTGTTCGAGGAACGTTCGCCGGAGGCGCTTGCCGCTTACCTCTGTTTACTGATGAGTGAAAACGAAATCAGGCAGTCGATGGCTAATGCGGCAAGGCAATCGGTTATGAAATATGATTGGTCATCAACCGCCCTTCGGTTGTTAACAGAATATAAGGAATTATTAAAAATACCTGCACATTGTGGCTGACCCGGTTTGTGATTTATTTCAGCATGAGCGAAATCGGCGTCTTTTTTTCCGAACAATATTAGAATCGATCTTTCAGGTTTTTCCTCCGAATCGCGTGACCGAAATTTCCGGCTTTTTTGTAGATCTCTTTTAGCCTCGGTATGTACCGGATAAATGGAATTGCAACGACAATCGCGGAAAATATCACCCAGTTGCCATCATGATAATGCAGCCAGCCGACAAACGGGAATCCGAGCAGGCCGATACCGTAGCTTAAAGTCGGGAAGCGGGTGATTGCCATTAAAAGGACGAATATCCCCAGACCGACTAAAAATCCAAAAGGGAACATCAGGAAGCTGAGTACGCCGACAGCGGTGGCGCCTCCTTTACCGCCGCGAAATTTAAGAAAGATGGGAAAATTGTGTCCCAGGATAACCACGATACCCGCGGCATAATAAGCCATGGGTGTACCAGGCATAAGGAGCTTTTGCGCTGCCCACATCGTCAGGACACCTTTCCCGATATCGATCACCATTACCAGTGCGCCCCACCAGAAGCCGACGTTGTAAATGACATTCATCGCGCCCATGTTCTTGCTGCC
>PMBW01000147.1 GCA_003153075.1 Dehalococcoidia bacterium
CTGAGCAGGCCGATGGTTTTCAGCGCGACAGTTTTGCCGCCGGTGTTGGGACCGGTGATCACCAGTATTGAATAATCCTGGCCGATGACGATATCCAGCGGCACCGCGCGGTCGCCGAGCAGCGGATGGCGCGCTTGTTGTAAATGTAAACCCGGCCTTTTCTCCGCGGTAAAGGGCATCATTTGCGGCTCGGTCGCTTTGGCACGGCGGGCGTATTTGGCCTTGGCGAATATGAAATCCAGTTCCGCCGCCAACGTGATATCGCGGCGGATCTCACTGTCATGCAAACCAACTTCCGTGCTCAGACTGGTCAGGATTCGGACAACTTCGCGCCTTTCCTCATTAACCAGTTCGCGCAGTTCGTTGCCCTCCTCCACAGTTTCCCACGGCTCGATGAAGATAGTGGCGCCGGTATTGGAAACATCGTGCACAATGCCTTTGATTTCATGTTTGGATTCGATCTTCACCGGGATGACATAGCGGCCTTCGCGCTCTGTGACGATCTGTTCCTGTACGATTTTCTGCCCGCCGGGCGACCGGATAAAACTCTCCAGATTGGTCAGCATGGCATGCCGCTTATTGCGGATCTGCTGGCGTAAATTCATTAAGTGCGACGAAGCCGAATCCATGATCTCGCCGTCGATAGAGACGCAGGAATCGATGCTTTTTTCCAGCGAACGCAGCTCGGTGATATTCTTGGCAATATCCCATACAGCGGGAAAGTCGACGGCAATTTTATTCAGACTAGAATGCAGATAGCGGATGCTGGAAATAGCCTTCCCTACACCGGCCAGCACAACAGGTTCCAGAACTTTGCCGCGTGCCGCCAGACCGACCGGCTCCCGGATATCCTCAATGGCATCGATATGGAAATCATGTTCCACAGCCAGTATTTGCCGGGCTTCGTAGGACTGCTTGAAAAGCAGTTGAATTTTTTCATAATTGGAGATTGGAAGAAGGTTGAGCGCCAGCGCCTGGCTGGCAGGGAAAGAGGTATACCCCGCGATAATTTCCCGCACGCGGTGGAATTCCAGCATTTCCAGGCTTTTTGTATCCATGTCAGAGGGTTCCTTCAGGTTTTGTATAAAAGATATTGTATCACGTTAAGACTTGCTTGAAGTAAGCAACAAAGTTTTCGGATATTTAATTTTAATTACACTGAACGGATATCGGGCTCTCTGAAAAATCACGAATTGACTTGACTACCGACGTTTGTATTGACTTTTTACTATTATGACAATACCGCAATCTCAAAAAAGCTGTCGAAGGTTTAACTGTAACAGACAAAGCCATTCTTTTGAATTTTGGGGTGCCGCTCTAAAACATAGTGATATCAGACATGTTTGCCGGGTAAGTAGTAGGCTCTCCCCAAAAACTCCTTTTGCAGAATTGGTTTAACCGGATAAAATTTTAGCAAAAAAAGATTAGTGGAAATTAAAGTGATTTGCTATTGACACAGACTTAACCAAATAATACAATACATTTTATCATTTATAGTAATAAGATCATGGATTATGATGAGAGGCCATGACAATAGGATTTACTCCCAATCACGTGAACGTTTTGAAAGAAAAGGCAGTACAGATGCTTGATTTCAAGACCAATCCGAATATGAGAATAAGAAGTTAACAAGTAGCACGCATATTAGTGAGGAATTAAATTATATTCACGGATTGAATAGCCCAGGAGTAAAATGACCTATCCGGACATTTTCTTCACGCCTGAATACGCAAAAGTATTTGAAAAGACAGGATTTGGGGGAGAATGGGTTACCTTAAATTCGAACACTGGTATAGACTCTGTTGTCTATAATTACTATGTTCGTTCAATTCCCAACACCGAATACTTTGACATTATCTCCCCTTATGGGTATTCAGGGATTCTGAATGCTAATCCTGATTATCTCAAGTCATTTCACGATCATTGTTTGCATAATAAGATAGTTTCTGAATTTTGCCGCTTGCATCCTTTCATTGAAAATCACAAACAGTTACCTCAAGAGAATGTTGTAAAGAATGGCATTGTCTATTACATAGATTTAACAAAACCATTTAAATATGAATATAGCGTTGAGAAACACATCCATAAAGCTATCCGAAATGGGATTGAGGTTAGAAACACTGATGTCAAGGAATTTGCAGACCTGTACTATCAAACAATGCAAAGAAACAAAGCCATCTCCGAATACTATTTTACTTTAGAAACTCTTGAAGAATTGTGCAATCTTAAAGGTTCTCAACTTTTAACTGCCTGGTATAAAGGTAAGATTGTTTCAGGGAGAATCATCATTAGTTCTACAGACTACGCTCACGACTTTTTAGCTGGGTCAACATTGGAGGGGAACTACCTTTGTGCCGGTCACCTTCTCCTGGATGAGGCCATTAGATGGTCAAAGAACAAAGGATGCAAGATATTCAATCTCGGCGGCGCTAAAACCGAGACTCACGGTAGTTTCAAATGGTCATTTAGCCATATGACCAAACCTTTTTATACTTATCGCAAAGTGCATAATCAACGAGTCTATGACGAGTTGAGCAAGGGCATACAAACAGATTATTTCCCGGCATACAGGAATGATAGACATACCACTTTAGGGAGTTATGAAAATAACGTGTAGTTTTTTACTAAAATATTATTAACAAACTGAGGCTACATAAGATTATACCAATAGATGCTGCTCAACAACAATAAGATTAACAAAACCCCGGTGCTCTCTCTTGGGATTTAACTCTTTGTCGAATAAGGCATAATCTGAACCTGTTTTGTGTAATCGAACGTCGAGCCATTCCGAAACGTGCCGTTTATTCTTAATGGATAAAGAATGTTTTCACCAAATCCACCGCTTATCAGGGTTTGTTCGGTACTAATTGTTTTTCCGGGAAATAAAGGCACGGGTAATGAAACATCGAATGCGAAGTTAAAAGGTCTATTCAATTCAAGGGTAACATTTAAAGTGACTATTGGTTCCGAGGATATATTTTTCAGCATCATCTCGACGTTTGGCCCTCCGGGATTCACCGGCGGCAAAGGCCCGATCAAAGAAACAACTTCAAGCGGTTGCTGGTTGGTCAGAGTGGTCGACAAAGTATTGGTCGGACTAGATTTTGAAGAAGACGTAATTTGCGCAGGCACACAGGCGGTAGGAAGGGTGATTAATAAAAAAGCTGCACATAATAATGGCACTTTATAACTCCGCAATTTCTTCCGCGACTCTTTCATTTTCTCTTTCTCCGGTTTCATAAGTTGACTCCAATCCTGTTCGATTTAAAAGGTAAATATCTGTGTGTCTGCCGATCCAAAACCCATAATTATTGCGAGATCCTGTTGGTGCGTCTAAAACCTGCGCCCAATTGACGGATTCTTCCGGCCTTCCCGGTCTAAGAACAATCGGGTCGTACCTCCTTCTTATTTCATATCACTTTTCAAGGGGATAACCAAGTTCTTCCCATCTAAGGATACTCTTCCATAAGACTTTTATATTATTTAGGTCACCTGATCTCAACTGTATCAATTTTTCTGCCAAACTAGCAGAATCTCCATCATCCGATCAGTCACAATAAAATATTATCATTTTATCACCGGGAAGTGCGGTGAGCTGATCGTTGACCCATTGTTGTGTGAAATTGGGAGATGGATCATTGTAAGGAATATTTATGGCTCCTGGTATGTGTCCTGATGTAAAGGAACTGCTAAGTCTGGCATCAACCAAAATGAAATCATCGCTTTTATCCATCATCTGCTTGAGTTGTTCACTTAATATTCGAGGTATTTCAGGGAAGATAAAGCCTTGTTTAATAAGATCCTCTGGCGAAGGAGGGATCAGTCGTGTCGTCGTCGTTACCGCCGGTGCTATAGCCGTAGTTGTAGCCGGTTTTGTAGCCGACGTTGTAGCCGACGTTGTAGTCGGTATTGTAGTCGTTTGGGTATACGATTGTATTGGATAAATATGTGTTATTACGGAAAAATAAGTAGTTGAACTGGGCGATTGTTGTATAGAAGTTGGACTACCGCAAGCAGTAAGAACAAGAGCTGCTAAAATCATCAGGATTGCGATAATCTGTTTTACTCGCATTATTAACACACCTCGACGGAATTATTCCCTTGGCGTAGATTGTAGTCCCACTCATTATCAGGTGTCAATGTCGATTCGATTAAATGTTTGGGGGCAGCGCAGCTAATGCTACCGGGCACTCATCGGGATGATTAGCCATTTTAGAATTCAAGAAGATTGCCGGATTCAGATTCAAATGGTCTACAAACTCAGCGCGAAATTCAAATAGATTTCGGCGGCTTCCTGGACTTGCACTGCTGGGTCCTTACTCATTTTCGTCAAAGTATTTCTTGGCGCACTCCGGGCACATGCTGTGGGTAAACTCTGCCTGAGAGTGTTCTGACACATATTGTTCCACTGTCTGCCAGTATCCTTTATCGTCGCGGATCTTTTTACACCAAGCGCAGATCGGAACCAGACCGCTCAGTGTTTTAATTTCAGCCAATGCGCTCTGCAGTTTATTGGCCATAATTTCCTTTTCGGCCAGGGTTGTCCTGATCAGGTTTTCTGCCCGCTTGCGCACTAATGAAAGATAGGTGATTACAGTCGCTACCAGTAAAAAGAATACTACCCGAACAGCCGCTTGTAACAATATCGCCGCATCACGCGTAAATGCCAATGTCAGCAAAAAATAGACTATTGCCAGAGTCGTGGAAAACACGAATCCCCGTTTCATGTAGTACAAACAAGCGATAATGATCGGAAAATAATAGAGATTCTGGAAAATAATGAAATAATTTCGGGAAAGACACAGAATACTGACAACTACAGCTAAAACCGAGGTTACCGCCAGAACCAGAAAGGTCACTCGTTTTGTTCGAAAACCTTGCGCAGGGGGAACAGATATATTCATCGCCATCACTCTTCCGCACTCTCATTGATATCTATGGAGATAAGTTTATTATAAATTGGAAATAAATGAAAGTGCTTTTTACAAACTCAGCGCGAAATTCAAATAGATTTCGGCGGCTTCAATAACCTGCGCCCAGTTGACGGATTCTTCCGGCGTGTGCGCTTCTTCGAGGCGCCCCGGACCCAGTATGATCGGGTCGACACCGTCCGACCAGAGGATATTGGCATCGGAATGGCTGCGGAAATCCTGCGGTTCCCACGGCAATACCATTTGCTGATATATTTTTTGCAACTTCTGCACTAATAATCGTTCGTTGGAAATGCGGTAGCCCGGGCGTGCTTCCTCAAAACGCAGCACAGCATCGAGGCCAGGAATTTCCTTCCCGGCTTTTTCCACCAGGTGTTCCAATTCCGTCTTGAGCGTATCAATTTTAGAATGCGGCGGCAGGTGCAGATCGACGTAAGCCTCACAGGTATCCGGCACGACAAACCCGCTGGGGAACCCCGAAAGCTCGCGGATATTATAGACCAGACCGTGCGCACTGGTGGTGGCGTAATCGGTGACCCGCAAGAGCAGTTTCAGCATCGACTCGATGGCGTTTTGCCCCAGTTCCGGCATCGACGAATGCGCCCGTTTGCCGTGGGTGCGTAATAACACTTCCAGGTAACCGTAGTGCCCCAGGCAGACCCCCAGATTGGTCGGCTCCCCCACCAATGCCCAGGGAAAACTGTATTCACGTGCAAGTGTCTTGGCGCCGCTGTTATCTTCTTCTTCCCCAACGACCAAAGCCAGTCCGACAGCAGGCAAATCGTTGTTATTGGCGTGCAGCGTAGTGAAAGCCTCGATCATGGCGGCGCAGCCGGCTTTCATATCCGCCGTGCCCAAACCGTAGATCTTGCCGTCGTCCTCCGAGAAACCGAAATCATCCAGGTCATAAGCTGCGACAGTATCCAGGTGCCCCACATAGCAAAGGTCGACGTTCTCATCTTCGGGCAGCACCAGCAGGTTGTAACGGTTCTCATCCACTTCCTCGCGGATGACCGGCAATCCCTGACTTTTTAGATACTGCTCTGTATACTCCAGCACTTCCTCTTCCTTGCCGGAAGGACTGTAGATATTGACCAGCTCTTTGAGCAGGTTTTTCAGCCGCTCCGGCTGGATTTCTAATAGATTACTATCTGTGTCCGCCAATTTTCTACACCTTTGCCAATAATAATGTATCAAATAATCCCGGGCAATTATCGTGCGCTGCCCCATCTTTCCAATTTGTCACTCTCTCTCAATCTCTCCCTGGGAGGGAGAGAGGATTGGTATATACTATTCCCCTTTGCCGCTTTCATCTTTCTTTTTCTTCCTGTGTTTCTGCAGGGTCTTGGCCAGCCAGACATGCTGCGCGCGTGCGGAAAAACCCATCGTATTAAGGAAAGCCAGGGCGCCGGAATTCTCAACGTCCGTATCTGCCATAACCATGCGGGCGCCTTCTTTCTGGAAAGTATCCTCGATTTTGTTGTAGAGGCGCTGCCCAAGATTAGTGCGCTGATATTCAGGGTCGACACCGATCCAGGTCAGATAGCCGTACTTTTTCCAGGCGGTGCCTTCCTTTTCGATCATATTAGCCAGCACGAAACCAACGATTTTCTTATCTTCGGTTTCTGCCACCAGGCAGTACTCGGATTCGGTGGTGAAATAATCCGTTACTTCATACGGATCCCATGTCCGGTAGAGAATGGGAAATTCGTCACTGGTAAAAAGTTTTTCGCCGAGATGATAAACAGTACTGAGGTCGTCGATTTCCATTTCCCGGATGATAACCTCAACCCTGTGCTTTATCTCATTATCAGGTAGCATATACTGCCCCCTTTAAATTTCAATCTAAAACAGCTGGTAACTACTTGATGATGTGGATGATGTTGCTCAGGTCGAGACCGCGGATGATCATACTGACAGCGATTGCGACCAGCAGCAGGTTGAAGATCTGTGAAACTGCGCTCAGACCGCCTTTGCCTAAAAAGCCGGAAATACGGTTGGCCAGCATGAAAGCAAGCCAGGACAAAACCAGGTTGACCGCGAGTGCTATCAAAATAATATACAGCGAATACTGAGTGGAGAGTAAGAGCAAGGTGGTAATGGTGGCGGGACCAACAATCAATGGTGTGCCGATGGGCACCACGGCGATCATCTCTTCTTTGATGATATCCATCCACCTGCCGACCGTCAGGTAACGCAGCGAGAAGATCAGGAGGATGAGGCCGCCGGCAATGGTGAAAGCGCCTTGCGAGATTCCCATCACATTGAGGATGAACTTGCCGAAGAAAAGGAAGATCAAGCCTACGACTGTAGCGGTAGCAACTCCGATGTTAATAACATTATTACGCTGTTTGGGAGACAACCCTTCGCTCAGGGTAATGATAATGGGAACATTGCCCAATGCGTCCACAACGATAAAGAGGGGAAGGAATGTCAGCACAAAATCATGGAAAAAGTTACTCATGTCCGTAAAACCTGCCCGTTGCGAATTATCAGGAAGCCATTATCAGATTCGTTTGGCGAATAAAACCAGGTCGTCACCCGGCGCATAGTAATCGGGAATCTGGCATTCTTTCCGATAATTCAATTTTTCNNCCTGATGTCTCAACCATAATCAGTTTACCGTGCATTCTTTTTATATCTTCTTCGGCGTGTTTCATTAGAATGCGCCCGATGCCGTAACCCTGTTTATTATGGTCGACGGCGATCCAGTAGAGGTCCCAGGTGGCTTCGGTCAACGGCGTATCCCCGTAACAGACATAACCGGCGATTTCACCTTCATGTTCAGCCACGTAGATATAGTAACCGGAAGCTTTTTGTTCTTCCAGAAAAGCATCGATCAATTCTTCCGCAATGACAACTTCAGGAGGTAAAAACTCCGGGGTTGCCTGCAGAATGCCTATTACGGCTGATTTATCTTTAATAGTTAAAGGGCGGACGCTGGTTGTACCCACAAATCCCTCTCAAAAGCTAATTGAATTATTGTATCCATAAATTCGGCATAGGTCATGCCGGCAGCATCCGCCTGACGGGCGGCGCCGGTGCCGGGAGAAATGTCCGGGTTCGGATTGACTTCGATAACGTTTACCTTGCCATCTTTGTCCCAGCGCATATCCACCCGCGCATAACCTTTACAACCGAAAAGCTGATAGACTTTAGTGATAGTCTGGGTGATGGCGCCTTTTTGGGCGGGAGTGATTTTCGCCGGACAGGTCAGTTGGGTATTCAGATAATATACACTGCCTACTTCCCATTTAGCGGCAAAGGTCAGCAGCTTGGGCATCCCTTCCGGCAAAGTATAAACAATTTCCGAAGGCGGCAGCGCCCTGAATTGGGTATTGCCTAAAACAGTGGCGTTAAACTCCCGACCGCCTACAAACTCTTCTACCAGCGCCTGGCCGCCGTACTCGGAGCACATCGCGTTGACCTGTCTGGCTAACCCCTCCGGATCCTCTATCACACTCATATCAGAGATCCCGTGGCTGGCGTCTTCACTGCACGGCTTAACAATGCAGGGATACCTCAGATTGAACTCCCCGATGGTATCCGGGGTGAGCACTTGTCCCGACGGCGTCCTGATACCTGCCGATTTCAGCAGCGCTTTGGCTTTTGCTTTGTTCAGGGCTAACCGCAAGACCGAACCGGGACAACCGGTATAGGGAATTTTCAATTCTTCGGCGATATCCGGGACTAATGCCTCGGTTTCAGGGAAGCCGCAAAAACCCTCAAACAGATTGAAAACCAGGTCGGCGTGACAGGCAGCAAGTTCGTAACGTATGTTTTCGACGGGTGGGGAGATCGGCACTAAAACAACATCGTGTTTTAATTCTTCGAGCGCTTTGCTAACAGCCTCAACAGATTCGAGAACGCCAAGCACGGCGATATCTTCACCCCTGGAGCTGTAACGGCTGACTTCCGGTTTGTTATAAACGATCGCTATGCGTGCACACACAGTGGATATCTCTCCAAAGCAGCGTTGAATACTGAAGCAATCAATTCTTCATGCTTCCAGCCCATTTTAACTGCCATTATTATCAGGTCACTATAATCGCCAAGGCCAGGCAGTGGGTTTATTTCCAGCATATATGGTATGCCGTCAGCGCTAATTCGGAAATCAATCCGGGAAAAATCCCGGCATCCCAGCATCTCAAAGGTTTTCAGACTATACTCGTTGATCTTCTGAGCAGTGGTCTCCTTGAGCTGCGCGGGACACTCGTAGTCAACCAGGTTTTTCCAATCCCTTTTTACTTCTACCGTGTATACAAAACGGTTACTCTGTTTTCTGGGTATAATTTTCATCATCCCCACTACTTTCACAGGGGAATTACCCAGCATTCCGACTGTAACCTCGTCACCGTCAATGAATTGTTCTACCAGCACCGGCTGCTGATAAAGCTCCAACATCTCGCCGATCGTTTTTTCTGCTTCTCTGGCAGAATCCACCAGCGAGTTGGGATGGATCCCCTTGCTGGAACCTTCGTAGGCAGGTTTTACGATCGCGGGGAAGGGAAAACCTTTCCAGACTGTGCCTTTCAGTTCCTGCTGCGTGGCAATTAACCGCCACTCCGGAGTCGGTATCCCCGCCAGTTTAAACAGTTTTTTGGTTAGATGTTTGTCCAGGCAGACGGCCAGGCACTCCGGGTCCGAGCCGATATAGGGAATATCCAGCATTTCCAGAATTGCAGGCACCTGGGCTTCGCGGCTTCTGTAGTTGCCACGTCCCTCTGCGATATTAAAGACAATGTCAACCTTCTCATCGAGGATATTGCGGAGAAATTCCGGGCCGCCGCCAAGTTTGACCGTGGAGTGACCGAGCCCTTCGATGGCGCGCCGGATATACTCGATGGTGGT
>PMBW01000315.1 GCA_003153075.1 Dehalococcoidia bacterium
TCAGACTGCTTTTTCCGCCGGAACTGACATGTTCCCAACTGTCCTGCCAGAAGACCGGGCCCGGGGTTGTCTCGTTACCCAGCGCAGTGATATAACCCAGATTGCATTCCAGTTGGCAGCCTGCTTCCAACAAGGACAGATTGCCTTGGCCGGGCGACTGATACCTGCAATCGTCGTTTCTCAACTCAACCAGAAGACGGCCGTCTGCAGGCGCAATTTTCAAATCGACTGAGATGACATCACCGGTAATATCGAGGGCTGCTTCTGCCAGGCCCGCCCTCCAGACCCCATTAGCAGTTGACAGCCAGCAGTAGGGACCGGAATGGGCAATCGCCAGGCCGTATTCGGTAGAGAGATTAAGCGGCGTCGGTTCACGCCACAGGTTATCCGGAAAAACAGAATCCGGGACAGCGTGCGTTCCGAAAGGCCGTAGATAGCTTTGTATGCCGCTGTACTTTTCCACGTAAAAAGCCCGGTCGACGTCAGGCCTGTCGAAAAAGATCCGTCCGTACTCAAAATCACCGCCCGCGGGGGCAGTGGCCAGTTCCCTTAACGGCGACCATGTACCGGACGGAACTGCGCCGCCGTCGCCGTAAGTCAATGACCAGACCTTATAATTCCCGTTTACGTCCTGGCCGGTTGCCAGCAGGTTCCAATCGGTATGGTAGACTACCGCTGCGCTGTTCATGTAACAGGTGGTATTATCCCAGAAAACTCTCTCCTGCCAGACGCCGCCGATACATTGCCTNNAGAGGCCAGCGCCACCGCCCGGCAATCGGGTTGACCGGAATAAGTCCAGGTGCCGAAATCGGATAGGGGACCGGGATTAATAATCCTCTGGTAGTATAGACAGGAATTTTCTCCCGGCAAAGAAATTCTCGCCCTGATTAATGAACCGTCGCCGGCTGCAGTCACCCCGTGTAAGTATTCGGTTTCCGAACCATCATACAGTCTTTCCCACTCCAGTTGCACGACACAGGTGAGTTTATTTTTTGCTTCGATTTTGACATAGGAAGTCTGGCTGGATGCTTGTTGCGCCGCTAATAATGTTGCTGTTAAAGTTTTCATTTCGGGTTCTCATCCTCACGCTGGTTCGGGATGTAATCCTTGCCCCAGAAGAGATGCCCGGCAACATAACCCACCGCAAAAGTGAGTAAAAGCCAGAAAATCAGGTGCCAGAACCAGTGCCCAAGAAAAGCGCCGGCCGCTAACAGGCCGATCAACCATAAACCCTCCGCCCTGTTCCAGGCATCTCTCAGAATATACGTCCAGGGACGGCCGCCGATTTTTGACCAGAGTAATTTATATAAATCCATATTTTAACCTCCTTTATTAAGGGCCGTAATCAGTGCTTTTCGAAACCGGTACCGAAAAAGGGCGGTAAAGCGAGCGTACCCTTACCCGGTTTTTCCGGCTCAGCGTTTTCAGTTCCTGATGGAAGAAGTCGAGTTTTTCCCGTCCCCATCCTGATAATTCAGCGGCAACGGTATTACCAGCCACATTGACACGGTTCACCGAGTATACTGCCCACGCCACCGCCGCATACCCGCAAGACCCTGTAACAATCAGATCCTCATGCCTGGCGGCAATGGTGGAACTGCTGACGTTGAGGGTGTGCAATTTGCCGTAGTAGAAAAAAGCATTTGTGCCGTTTGGAACCTCATCCCCTAATAGCGTGATAGTATCTCCCCACAGAGAAAAACGCTGGTATCTGCGGGGGAAAGCACCGGCAGGATATTCCACCGCTTCCACATTGATCCGGTCGCTCAATGAAGCAATATCGATTTCCCTGGAACCGGCGGTAGTTGCTTTGACTGCTTTTTGCTCATAAGGAACCGCCCCGGAATAATCTTTCACCGCGTGCGCAATATGCCTGTCTATTTCATCATTTGTCCAGCGATAATTGGCAGGGTCTTCATCGTGTAAATCCCGCCGGACGATCGTTCTCATATCAATTAAATTCATTTCCCAACTCCCAAAAGAAGCCTTCAGCCGTCAGCGTTCAGCATAAAGCTGATTGCTGACAGCTGAGAACTATTTGCTTGGTTAATCCTGCGCGCCAATCAATGCGGCAGCTTTGACGGCGCTGAAAAGCGCCAGCGAGACATACCATTTGATCCGGTTACGGCTGGCATCTTTTGTCTCCAGCGAACCGATCGGTTCGACGGTGACAAAGCCGGGCGCGGTCAACCCACACAACGCTCCTTCGCCCACCTGCAAGGCATAAATGGACGAACACCCGCCGCCGGTCACCGCCGTCTCCAGGCTCCCGGCAACCACGTGCGTGTCCAGGATGAAATCGCTGACCGCAATGGGAATGCCGTCCCAGTACTGGACAAAATTACCCCAGTTGTCCCGGTTGGACTCCATCATCCCGCCCGAAGCTCTGACCAGCGCATTGATCTTGCGCCGTGAGCGCCGGCTCATTAAAAGGATGTCCGGCTTGCCGCCTTTTACCGCGTCGATCAACTGGTCCAGCATCGCCAGTGTCAGCGTCGCGCCGGTTGCGCCCGCGGCAATCAGTTGCCCGCCGGCGGTACCGGTATTGATCAGTTTCCGCAAGCCGTCGAATTGCTTGGGGTTACCGGCAGAATCGCCGTAAATGAAAACATCTTCGAACTTATTCTTGAGAGCCTTGGCTTTCAATTCGATTACTGCGGCCTCAAGATCCTGCACATTGCTGCGGGTCGCTTTCAGGAAATTATCCACGTCCGCGTCGCCGCCCATGATTTTAAGGTTGGCTATTTTCTGCTCGAAGGTCGGAGTAGACTCCGCCCATGTGTCGCCGACATCGTAAAAATCGATGTCGGACAGCGTTTTTTCCTGGTTACAGGTCAGAACAATTAACAAAAACTAAAAATCAATTGACTCAACCTGATTATAGGTTCGAACAATTGACAATAAAGTTTGTGATTGAGTTGCCGGCAAAAGTGCACTGTTAATAATTCGGTTTTGGATAGAGTTCGCAG
>PMBW01000127.1:0-16192 GCA_003153075.1 Dehalococcoidia bacterium
ACGGCATTGTGATTGATGCGGTCCGGCTGGAAGTTATCCGGCGCCAGTAAATCCAGATAAGGCGCAGCACATTTGTAGATATCAATTACCTTTTTCACGGCGCCACCGGAGGGATAGGCTTCACCCGGAATCAACCACCACGGCTGTTCCATACACCAGACATTAACAAACATCGGAATATCATAAGCGGCTTTGCCAGATTTGGCAACTTCGTTAATAAAAGAAGCGATACTCCAGGCGGTCATCATTTCACCGGCCTCAACGCCAAAAATCTGAGGCCAATTACCGGAAACCTTGCCGCCAGCCTGTTGCCAGAAAGTGTATTCCGGGCCCTTACCGATGGACTTCAGCCAGGATAAAAGTTTAGCGGGGACCGGCGCGTTAAACTCGGCTTCCGCTTCCGGACCATAATCACGTTCACTACCGAGAATGCCGGACTCATTTTCAATCTGAATACCGATGACGGTGTGTTCTTTGGCGTCAATCTCTTTGATATGTTTCATCAGAGCGGTGAAGGCTTTTTTATCCGCTGCCAGGTTTGCCTTGCAGTGTGAAGAAAGAACCCAGAGAGTGCCGCCGGTCTGCGCCGTGACCCGCTTGTATTTTTTCGGGTCGGCTTTCATGTACCCCGGCGCAAAATCCATGACACCGTTTTTCCAATGGGCAAACCAGAGAGGGATGAACTTTACATCGTACTTACGGGAAAGCCTGATCAGCGTATCGATGCTGGAAAAGTCGTACTTACCTTCTTCGGGCTCGATCTGGTCCCAATAAACAGGCGCTGACATGGTATTACCGTTACACATCTTCAGGCCCTTGAAGCTCATTTCAGTTTCTTCTTCATTCCAGGCAGTGTACCCACCCATGTAAAGATGATGTCTTCCGATGGGGAAAAACGGTTTGCCATCTACTTTGAATACGCGGTTAATGATTGCCATTTTAAAACTCCTTTTCTTTCTTGATAATCGCTGCCGACTATCGATAATAATTACGTCTAATCAGCTTAATAATTGATTTTCGTGATGGATTTTCGCATGGATAATCGTGTAAAACAAAACCATGCTATCATCGGCGTTTTGCTTTGTCAATATCTGACAATAAGGGGTTTATGCATAATTAAAATAAATGCGGATCGACACTGTGATTCTTAAACAATTAGTTTTACCCACGCCCGCCATTTATTGAGAAATAGTTTATTTTAATTTTTATCTTTCTTATGGGCAGCGCCTTCAAAGAAATTGCGCGGGCCGTCAACGAGGAGATTTTGAATTACATCCTCCCCGACACCCATTTCACGTAATTGCGGAAAAACCATATCTCTGATATAGAGAAATCCGTAGGGATTGATAATTGCGCGTTTTTCCGGCGAACCTGCAGGTGAAACCGTGGACAGGCACCGCGCCAGCGACCAATCATGCGCAACACAAAGGCGATCGGCATACCCGGCGTCAATTAATGCTTTCAAGGTTCGGGTGCGGTCCGAAGGACTGATCGCAGAACCGGGATAACGGTCCAAACCTAAAAAACAACCCTGATCCAGAATCCAGGTGAGATAAGACAGGTCCGTTGTGTCATTGGCATGGTCAATTTTTACTCTGGAAAGGTTAACACCTTCTTCCTTGAGGATAGCTAACTGCTGCCGGGCGACCTGATTGACGGCGTGAGAATGCAGCATGATCGGCACACCGGTGTGGAGATGCGCCCAGGCGATCGCACGCAGAACAGTCCCCTCCCCCGGCAGAACACCTGCTTTATCACTGGCGCCTTTTAAAACTCCAGCCTTGATTTTAGTATCTGCAATCCCTTTCTGGATATCGCGGATGAAGGCCTGGGCAAAATTTTCTACGGTCACCCCCGGAAAGAAACGCGGTTTCTCCAGCGCCCAACCGCTACTGGCAATAATATTAACGCAGGTCCGGCGGGAAGCCTCGGCTAAAATATTCACGTCACGTCCCAGGTCGAGGGTAGTGGCATCAACGATGGTATCGATCCCCCCGGCGTGCGCCTTGTTCAATCCATCAATAATATGATTCATATATCCGTGCTCAAGGAGCTCAGGGTAATTCTGGGTAATCCCCGTCGAGGAATCCTGAATGTGTTCATGCGCCAGCGTCACACCCATATTGGCGGTATCGATCGGTCCGAGCACTGAATTGATTTTAGTCATTTGTATCCCTCCGGTGGTAGCATGAATGATACCACTTGAGTAGACAAAAAGGCAAGCTATCCATACACAAATCCAGGCTCAACGGTTAATACCGGATAATGCGATTTTATTGATGTTATAAGCTGACAACCCGTCAATGGTAGTCAGCGAATAAACCAGTATTGATTGTATACCCGGATTAACCGGTTTTCTTTCACCTGATATTTTTCTTAAATTTTATTCTTTATCGAATGTTGCTTATTTAGCAGTACTTGACAATATTTTTTGGATATGCTACTTTAAACCAGACCAATCAGTCAACAACCGAATTGGCCTAAATTAAATGGAGGAGAAAATGAAGCATAGGGTTATCTGGCTAAGCCTGAGCTTGTTGCTTGTGGCTGCAATGTTACTCGCTTCTTGCGGAACAACGTCAACAACGACAACGACCACTACAACTACCACCACTACGACTGCTACCAAAACAACTGTCACATCTACCGCTGCATCAACAACACCTGTACAAACCACCTCAGCTACGACCGTAACGACGGGACATTGGTGGGACAAACTCGGCACCCCGCAGTACGGCGGAAGTTTGACCGTCAGAATGACCAAGAACGTACAAACCTGGGATCCATGGATGGGGACTTCTTATCCGTCAGTAAACTCCATGTGGATGGAAAGTTTACACGCCAACGATTGGACATTGGATCCGGCAATATTCAACTTCGAAATAGGTTATCTTCCTCCGGACTATTGCACCGGGTATGTAGCATCGAGCTGGGAATTTACGGATCCCAACACTTATGTTTGCCATATCCGCCAGGGAGTGCGCTGGCAAAACATCGCGCCGGTCAACGGTCGCGAGTTTACTGCTGATGATGTAGTCTGGCACTATCACCGCCTGTTCGGCGGAGGCGATGGTTTTACAAAAGTAGATCCGTTTTATTCATCAGTTGTTCAGTTTCAAGACCTGATATCGATATCGGCCCCGGATAAATATACAGTTATCTTTAAATGGAAGACCCCCAACGTCGTTGCAATCACAGGCGCGCTGCAGAACCCGAGCATCCAGAATGAGTTCGAGGCAAAAGAAGCAGTGGCACTGTGGGGGGACGTTAATGATTGGCACCATCAGATCGGCACAGGCGCTTTTATTTTAACTGATTTTGTTTCCGATAGCGCCGTCACCCTGGCCAAAAATACCACTTATTGGGGATATGACGAGCGATATCCGAAAAATAAACTCCCTTATATCGACAAAGTAACTGCACTGGTAATGCCCGATAATGCTACCGCTCTGGCAGCAATGCGCACCGGCAAGATCGATGTCCTGGACCAGGTTTCTTTGACAAACGCCCAGGGGATGAAGAAAACAAACCCCGAAATCGTTCAAATTAACATCCCGCTGGGAACAGAATATACCGTCGACCCGAGAAATGATGTCAAACCTTTCAATGATATTAAAGTCCGGATAGCATTACAAAAAGCGATAAACATACCGGAAATAGCTAAAACATACTATCAAGGCCAAGCCTCGAATCTGCCGGCGACCTTAACAGCTTACGAAATGACGGGTTGGACGTGGCAGTATGCCGATTGGCCGCAATCCCTGAAAGACGAATATTCCTATGACCCGGTGGCTTCTAAAAAGATGCTGGCGGATGCCGGATATCCTTCCGGTTTCAAGACTGACATCTATGCCGCGACTGATTTTGACCTGGATCTGCTGCAGATCGTCAAGGGCTACTTTGCTGCCGTGGGTGTCGACATGGAGATCCGGGCATTAGACCCGACGACATGGTTATCCTTTGTTTATACCAGTAAAAAACATGACGCATTTGCAGTGCGTAATCAGGGTTTCCTGGCGATCAACTATGAACCGATCGTTCAAATTTACCGGTTTATGACAAATTACAGAGTCAATTATATAAACGTCAGCGATCCTGATTATGACGCCCTGATACCGCGGGCGCTCGCAACCACAAGTCTCGATGCGTTTAAGCAGGTGATGATAGATGCAAACAAGCTCGTCGCACAACGGCATTACGTAATATCTGTTTGCCAACCCTATCTTTTCTGTCTGTACCAACCATGGCTTAAGGGTTTTAGCGGGCAATCCAACTCCGTCCAGGGGATATCATCCAGCATGCTCTTTTTCTTCCAGTATGGAGCACGATTCTGGGTAGACTCCAAGGTGAAAGCGTCCCTGGGACATTAGCAAACAATACACTCAAATACACGGAAGGGGGCATGCGTTGCATGCCCCCTTCTTTTTGTTTAGACTCCAACGGCTGATTGTTGAAAGCAATCGGCATGCTACATTAAGTTCATCTGGAACTTACGCGCTAAATTTGTTAATATGTCGTATGTAACCGCATCAGGCGCTTAATGGAATACTGCAAGGCAAGGGGTTGATATGAACAGATTTCGTGAAAATAATGGAAAATTGCTCTGGGGTAAAAACCACGAAACGTTAATGATAGAGCCGTGGGGGCAGGACAGCCTTCGAGTGCGTTCGACAATCACGCCGGAAATAACGGATACATTATGGGCGCTGCTGGATCCGGCTAAAGTGAAAGCAAAGATCGAAATCACTGACAGCGAAGCGTCGATTCGGAACGGTAAAATAAAGGCTGCAATATCCGCGGACGGCGCCATCAGCTTTCTTAAGAGCGACGACGATTCCGTACTGCTGGAAGAAATATATCCCCGGCACGGGGCACATCCTTACCCGGCGCGTAACTTCCAGCCGCAAAGCAGCGACCTTTCGCGTTTGGAAGCCAGCTTCAAAGCCTATCCGGGAGAGCGTTTTTATGGATTAGGCCAGCATCAGCACGGCTTCCTCGACCAGAAGGGCTGTGTAATCGAGCTTTTCCAGCGAAACACCGAGGTCTGTATTCCGTTTTTAGTATCCAGCCGCGGCTACGGCTTCCTCTGGAATAATCCGGCCGTTGGGCGGGTTGACCTGGGCATGAATCAGACCCGGTGGACGGCGGAAGCAGCCCGTCAATTTGATTACCTGATCATTTCAGGGGACTCCATGGCGGAAATCATGAGCAGATATGCCGACGCCACCGGCCACGCGCCGATGATGCCGGAATGGGCGGAAGGTTTCTGGCAGTGCAAGCTGCGTTATAAAACACAAGAGGAGCTATTAACCGTAGCCCGTGAGTACAAAAAACGCGAACTGCCGTTGTCTGTGATTGTCGCGGACTTTTTTCACTGGACGTTACAGGGCGACTGGCAATTCGACCCGGCCTGCTGGCCGGACCCCGACGCGATGATGCGCGAATTGAACGAAATGAATGTAAAATTAATGGTGTCCATCTGGCCGACGGTTAACGAAAACAGCATCAATTTTCAGACGATGAAAGATAACGGCTGGCTGGTGCGCACCAGGGGCGGCGGTTCGGCTACCCGTCCCTTCTTCGATAATAAACCCAGCGGCCCCATTTTCACGCATTTCTATGATCCTACCAATCCGGATGCCCGCCGTTTCGTGTGGCAGCGGGTGCGGGACAACTACTACCGCAAAGGGATCAAAGTCTGGTGGCTGGATGCCTGCGAACCGGAACTGACTGAAGAAAATGAACCGGCTAACCTGCGTTATCATATGGGTACCGGTCAGGAAGTAGGCTGCATCTACCCGTTGATGAACCAGCAGGCTTTTTTTGAAGGTATGAAAGAAGAAAAAGAGACTGAATACGTAATGCTCTGCCGTTCCGGCTGGGCCGGCAGCCAACGGTTCGGCGCGGCTATATGGTCCGGGGACATTCTCTCCACCTTCGAAGCGCTGCAGGCTCAAGTCAGGGCCGGTTTGAACATCGGTCTGAGCGGCATCCCCTGGTGGACGACGGACATCGGCGGATTCTACAGCGGCAATATCAATACGCCCTACTTTAAAGAATTGATCGTGCGCTGGTTCCAGTACGGCGTGTTTTGCCCGCTTTTTCGCCTGCACGGTTTCCGTGAACCGCGCACACCACCGTCAAACATGCTCACCTCAGAATCTACCGGCGCCGCGAATGAAGTCTGGTCTTTCGGGGATAAAGCCTACGATATCATCAAGGATATCCTCTTCCTGCGCCAGAGATTATTACCTTATGTAAACCAGCAAATGCAGGAGGCGCATGAAAAAGGCACGCCGCCGATGCGCCCGCTTTTCTTTGATTTCCCGGGGGATGCAGGCTGCGCAGCTGTTGATGACGAATTCCTCTTCGGGCCGGATATTTTAGTAGCGCCGGTGCTTGAATATGAAGCCAGAAAACGCAAGGTGTACCTGCCAGCAGGCACTACCTGGACCGACGCCTGGACCGATAAGAAAATCAAAGGCGGGCAATGGATCGAAGCTGAAGCCCCATTGGAGCGGATACCGATATATTTACGCGGCGACAGTAAACTGCCGATAAAAAAGTAAACGGATAGAAGACTGGAATAATAATTATTTTATAAAGAATATCAGAGGAGGGGTTTTACGATGACAGCAGATAAAAGAATATTTACAGTGAACGGGAAACCGTTTTTCCCAATCGGCGGCCAATCCTGTAATTCCAGCGGGTACAACGATAAGGAATCGGAGACCGCTTTTAAAATCGTCAAAATGCTTCACGGCAACACTCTGGAAATTCCGGTGTACTGGGACAAGGTGGAACCGAAGGAAGGCACTTTTGACTTCACGGCGGTTGATGCCCTGATTGCCAGCGCGCGCCGCAACGAGATCAAATTAATATTGTTGTGGTTCGCCACCTGGAAGAACGGTAACATGGACTACACTCCGGCCTGGGTAAAAACCAATCCGCAACATTTCAAACGGGTGATTTCCCCCACCGGGAAGGATATCTGGAACCTTTCTTCACATTGCCAAGCAAACCTCGAAGCGGATAAAAAGGCTTTCACCGAGCTTTGCAAACACCTGAAGGCCGTCGACGGCACAGAACAGACAGTGATCGGCCTGCAGATTGAAAACGAATCCGGTATCCTCGGCAGCGACCGCGATTACGGCCCGGAAGCCCAAGCAATATACGACAGCCCGGTGCCCGCCAAACTGGTCAACGCGATGAAGAAAGCCGGGAAAGGTTTGATTTACGATATCTGGCAAAAAGCCGGCGGGAAGACATCCGGCACCTGGCCGCAAATGTTCGATTGGGAAGCCGGAGAACTAATGACAGCATGGGGTATCGCCAAATACATTGACGCCATCGCCGAATCCGCGAAAGCGGTTTATGATATCCCGATGTACGATAATGTCTGGTTGATGGAACAAAACTGGTGGTCGATGCCGGGTGAATCCTATCCGTCCGGCGGCGCGGTTACAAAAGTAATCGATATCTATAAGTGGTTCACCCCGCATTTAGACGTCATCGCGCCGGATAATTATCAGCTCGATACGCCTAATTTCAAAAAGGTTTGCGCCGCATACGCGCGTGACGATAATCCTTTATTCATGCCGGAAACCATCGGCAACCAGAACATGTTTCACGCCATTGCCGAATACAATTCCATCGGCAATTTCTTCTTCGGCCTCGAATTTATCCTGGCGCAGGACGGCACCGTACGCCCGGAGTGCCAGACGATCGTCGACAGCATGTGGTGCACCGCCGCGATCGCCCCGTTATTACTCAAATACCAGGGCACCGGCAGGGTTTACGCCGCGACCCAGGACGGCAATGTGCCTTCGCAACTGCTGGACATGGAAGGCTTCACCGGATTTTTAGAATTCGGAGATAAGCGCGGACTCTGGGCCGGGACGGACTGGCGGCACCGCAGGGCAGCGTGGCTGGGCAGAACACCGGCGCCCGTTAATCCCGCCTATGCGCTGCTCATCCAGTCCTCGAAACATGAGTTTTACATGGTCGGCGCGAACTGCCGTTTGTACCTGCGTCCCAAGGTCACCCTGGCGAAGATGCAGCCGCAACTGGCAATGGCGGAAGGAGCAGCCCGCACATTTGCTTACATAGTCAGTGTAGATGAAGGCCATTTCGACAAGAACGGTAAATTCGTTGTCGACCGCACGCGTAACGGGGATGAAATCGGACACCGCGGCTTGTGGGTGGAACCGGATATCAGCGTGCTGCGGGTCATCACCTGCGATTAGCATACGGGTAAAAGCCGATCAGGCGGTTGGATATTTAGTATAATTAGTACTTAGTTGCACAAGTTAACCGATAATAATCCGGGTAAAAATGGTTACCCCTCACCTTAATCCTCCCTCAGGGGGCGAGGAAATATAATACTGATTTTCACAACATTATTTTTGAAAAAAGGAATATCACAGCAAGGAGCACTAATATGGCACTTACAGACCTCAAACCGCAGGCAATAAAGCGATCCCCTGAAGAACTCATCAAGCACATGAAATCATTTATACTCACCCCGAAATTCTCGGCGGGAGTATGGTTTTTCACGCCGGGCGGTAATCGTTTCCACGTCCCTTACGGCAAAGAACGCACCATCGCGGAAAGACTGGAAATAGCCGCCACACTCGCCGATTACGGACTTAAAGGCATGGAAGCGCATTATCCCAATGAAGTAAATGAGGATAACTTCCATATCTGGCAGAAATTTGAAAAGGATTCCGGCATCAAACTGATCGCTATTTGTCCGCTGCTCTTCCGCGACCAGACATTTGAATTCGGTTCGCTCTCCAGTCCGATCAAAGAAAAACGGAAAGAAGCAATCGAATTATTCAAGCGCGCGTTACAATTGAACAAGTTCATGAAAACGGATTTTGCTATCTGCTGGCCGGGTATCGACGGTTATGAAAACGGTTTCGGGATCGACTTTGCCGCAATGCGGGCCAGATTCGTGGAAGGCATGGCCGAAGCGATGGATGCCGTCCCGGGTGTGCGCGTTGCCTTCGAACCCAAACCCTACGAACCGCGCGGACACATCCTTTTCGGCAACACAGCGGAAGGTATGATCATGTGCCATCAGGTGCAAGACTTGCTTCGCAATCCGGAAAACCGTAAAATCCTCGATAATGGCGATGCGATGGTTGGGCTGAATCCGGAAATCGGACATGTGCTAATGGCCTACGAAGACCTGCCTTACGCCTACAGCTGGCCGCTCTCCGAAGGCCGGCTGGTCCATATCCACCTTAACAGTCAGCCGCTAGGGAATTACGACCAGGATCTGAATGTCGGCGCAATTTCTCCCGAGCTGCTGGACGGTATGATGTATGTTCTGAAAATGCACAGCTACCAAAGCTGGTTCGGCATCGATATCAACCCCGTGAGGATGCCAGTGGAAACTGCCATCAAGATCAATATCGACGCGGTAAAGGCTTCATGCGACCGAATTAACGACCTTGACTTTGAGTCGATCATCTATGCCGCTAATAATCCCGAAAAAGCCCGCGGCTGGATCGAAGCTTATCTTATCCGCGCAAGGACCCCACACCCGGAAAAGTTGCCCCCTCTGCCGCCGTTAAAGAAATAACGCTGTTCAATTAGCTAAAAAGAGGCGGGACCGTTAGATCCCGCCTCTTCTAGTTCCATGCACTGTTAATACTGCGCGCATTTGTTTTTTTAGTGGAGAACAATAATCCAATTCAAATTATTAATTACCGGGTTCGGTTCTCTTCTGGTTGTTTTACCAGCCATTTTAATTTTCTCGCCGGCCATTTGGCTTAAATGGGAGCAGGATGAAAGCTTCCCGCGGCTTTATAATGGGGTATAAAGTAAGTAAGGATAAAAAACAAAATATCAATATCTACATCTCCCGTAAAAGAAGTCCATCCCCTTTTTAACGCAGAAAATGATTTCGTTAAAATCCTAAAAGCCTTGACGATATTTAAAGGTTACGGCTGAGGCTGAATAATCTTTAGAAGATTTTGATAGGCAAGGCCAAACAATTCAGTTTTTCCATTTATAGCCTCATTGATGTTCTTGTAGGTTCTTGCGCTTTGAGAAAATTTTTCTGCTAAATCGATTATGCGGATTTGTACGGTTGGGTCTAGTTTATCAGCCATGTTTCCCCTCCTTCAAAAATACTAGCCCCATTATACTCCCTACTTTACAAAACATTAAATAGGGTTAACCGAATCACACCTGAAGCTTGACAACAAGATACAACCAGGAATATTATTTTTATCAATACAATGCAGGGGTTTTTGTTCAATGCGAATACCATAACGAAACCCCTGCACAATATATTGTGGGCGGATAAAAATTTAAAGGAGGATTTATTTAACATGATTACCACAATAGGCATTCCGGCAAAATTGGTTTTTGGCCCCGGTTCACTGAATCAGCTGGGGGATGAGGCGAAAGCACTAGGCAAGAAAAAACTGATGATCGTCACCTATCCCGACATTCGGAAAGTGGGGCTGCTGGATAGGGTCCTCAAGCTTTTGGAAAAAGGCGGTTACACCAATCCCATTGTTTTTGAAAAAGTAATGCCGAATCCCCGTGTCACCATGATCGATGAAGGCGCAGCGATCGTCCGCAAAGAGAAAGTTGATTTTATCATCGGCCTCGGCGGCGGCAGCGCAATGGATTCCGCTAAAGCCATTGGCCTGGCCAGCACCGGCACGAGATCGATCTGGACATATATGGGCAGCCGCGACCCGGTTGACAATCCGCCGCCTGTCTTTATTCAGATCCCGACCATGGCCGGCACCGGTTCCGAGATGAACGTCGGCGCAGTAATCACCGATTGGGAAAATACCCATGAAAAAACTGCTTGCGGTGTTCCTGCCCTGATGGCTAAAGTGGTCATTGTCGACCCGGAAATTACCTTAACCGTGCCGAAACGGCAGACTCTGGCCGGCGGACTGGATATTTTAACCCACCTGGCTGAGTTCTATGTCACCGAACCGGAAAACTTACCGATCAATGACGGCTTTAAAGAAGTGTTAATGAGGGCAGTAGTTAAAAACCTGCCGTTAGTTTTGAAAAACCCCGGCGACATCAATGCCAGAAGTGAGCTTTCCTGGGCCAGCACCTGCGCCATGGGCGGTCTGTCCAGAATCGGCGGCACGCAGGGCACTATGGCCTGCCACGGTATGGAAGAAGCAATGAGCGGGCGCTTTGATATTGTTCACGGCGAAGGCCTGGCAGCGATCTTCCCGTCCTGGCTAAGAAACATTGAACCGGCCAGAAAAGAAAGAAATCGCATGTTCGCTAAAAATGTCTTCGGCAGAACTGATGTCGACGGCGCGACCGCCTGTGAAGACTGGCTGGACAGCATCGGCATGAAACTCCGCCTGCGCGACCTCGGCTTTGATATCGCCCTAGCCGACGAAGTGGGCGCGGTTGCCTTAAGACAGGCCCGAACCAAGAATAACCCCACACCGCTGACCGCCAAGGGTGTCGGCGATATCTACCGGGCTGCTTACTAGCGATAACTCTCAGCACACCAAAGATTAATCAAGAGCCCCCTCGCAGTGCGAGGGGGCTCTTCGTTTCGGTAGCAATATAATAGCCGTTTAAGTATTGACAAATAGTACCATTATTGGTACTATTAATCAGGAAAAGAGATGAGCAGGAAAGAAAAACGTGAATTAAAAATCAGGGATAATCTTAAGAATGTATCTCTTGAAGATTTCGAATGGCTTGTCAACCGGTACGGATATATCAAACCCGGCGGCAGCCACTCATTGGCGGTTATCGGGGATAGAATGTATCCATATCCGAGAACAAACCCGGTAAATCAAAACTATGTAAAGGGAATTCTCGAAATAATAGACAGCGAGGTTGAATAATGGTAAAAAGCTTGGAATACTATCTAAATTTGCCCTACACTACCGTCATTAATACCGATGAAGACAATTGCTATGTTGCACGCTTGCTTGAGCTGCCTGATTGCATCGGGGTCGGAAAAACCCGGGAAGAAGCGGTCAAGGAATTAGAAATACACAAGCGTCTAAAGCTGGAAGGTCACCTGGAATTAGGGTTTCCTATTCCCGAACCCAGCAACTACACCGGGCAGTTTCACCTGAGAGTAGGCACCTCTCTGCATGAATCTCTTGCGCGATTAGCGGCATTGGAAAATATCAGTCTTAATCAATACATCACCAATATTCTGGCCCGTAAAGTAGGAGCTGAAGAAAGCCGATTGTCCAAGACTCATAAAGCATTATCCCGAAAGTGAATCCAGCAATTGTAAGGCAGCTTATGCTTGCCTCCTGAATTCTACCCGCATTTATACTGGACACCGTAGCCGCCGCGCGGATAATGCCACTCAAGTTCTACACAGGCGATCCGGCAGGTGCCGCATTCAAGGCATCCGTCCAGTTCCAGCTCCACATTTCCCTCTTTATTCAGGGTATAAACATGGGCCGGGCAGACATACAGGCACACCCGTTCCTTACAGACTTTGCATTTCTCCGGATTGACCTTGATGTGTTTTTCCGAATCAGCTTTGATCGTATCTTTGGCCAGTTTGGCTTTAATATTCAATTCCATTTTTACATACTCCTGAAGGCGTTATAACCGTCTTTGATCAGTTGCGTGATCTTAATTTTACGGACTTCGGCCATCGCCGTGCCGACCATGCGCTTCTTGGGTTCTTCCCCGATAAACATCATTTTCTCGAGGGTATCGCATAAAAATTGCGGATACTGTCCCATCAACCTCGGATTGTCCAGGAAATGGGGCGCTTTCTTAAATGTCGCCATATCCTTCAAGACAAAACTATCTTTGAGCAGCGTCTCGTATTCAGCTAATGATTGACTGGAAAAGTCCTTTTTCTTCGTTGCGGAGGAAATTGCCCGCGCGGCNNAATAAAATACCGTCGCCGTACAGCTTCGGAATACCTTCCATTCCGGCTTCCGGAATAACGTGCGCGGAATACTCGATGGTTTCTCCACCGGCGATCAGGCCTTTGATCTCCGGACGCTGTTTGAAATCCTCAAACAATTGGGGCGCTTCGATCGACGGCTTATATTCCATCAGGTCTTTGATCCTGACCACCAGACCAAGTGAAATGCTGCTGAGATTGGTATACATGAACCCGCCGCCAAACATGCCTTTAGTGATGGCGCCGGCATACATCTGTGCAGCGCCTTCTCCCGGCGCAAGATTAAACCGCTGTTCGATTATCGGTGGGGAAAGCTCGATGACTTCTTTGACGGCGACCGCATAATCCTGCGGTTTCTGCCGCTGTTTTAATCCTGCCTTCTCGGCGACCAGCGACATCACGCCGTCCGCAGCTAATACGACATTCGCCGGTATCTTGTCTTCACCGGCGATAATCCCCCGGACTTTCGTGCCGTCCATGATCAGGTCGTCCACGCGGTTCTTGGTGACGATCATCCCGCCGGCGGCGTTCACCTGGTCGGCCAGCCATTGGTCCAATTTTGCACGGAGGACAGTGTAACTGTGGTAAGGTTTTTGCCCGAATTTCTGACTGGATAGTTCGATCGCGACGGAGGATTGTTCGCTCATCATAAGGATGCGTTCTTTAGTAACGAACCGCTCCAGCGGCGCTTGCCCGATGATATCGGGCAGAAGGCTCCTGATGGGATTCAGATACAACCTGCCGCCGGTAATATTCTTTGCGCCGGAATAATCACCCCGCTCAATTACCAGGACGCCAATACCTTCTTTAGCCAAACAATAAGCAGCTGACAAACCGGCTAGCCCACCACCGACGACAATGACATCGAAGTTATCCATTACCTTACCTCAATTTAATATTTTCGGGACCAGTTATTATAGATACCCGGTGAGGATCATTTTCAGGATACCGGCAGAGCAATATTCAATTATTTTCAGGTAGCACTATTCAATATTTTTAAGTATTAGCAATAAAGATAACTTAGTCCATCTTAAAAGTCAATACGTGATACGGACTGGTTTGGCGCATTTTATTTTGTTCGTATTTCGGGCATCTAAGGGAGTATGAAAAGCCGAAAGTACTTTGCGGAGCAAGCGTAGTCGTTGAGCTCTCAGATAAGAAAACTCTTCCTACAAGGGATGAGGTAAGGGATGGGGCGTTGTAGTACCCAACCGCAAAACAAGCGAAAAATCGCCGTGATGATAATATGCGGGAGAGCGGAGTGCAGGTATAACTCTATTTCGCAGTAACAGCAGCCTTTACGTCGTCTTTATTGCAGAACCGGATAAGCTCGGCGAATTCATTGATGCGCGCCAGATTATTTGATTCCTGGAAACCGTCGTAGGTCAGGCTGATCCATGGTTTGTGATAGACCACGCTGAATGTTTCCGACATCGCTGAAATAATGCCGCCAGGCATACAGCCGTGCGGCATCACCGAAATTACACCGGCAAACTCGCTGTTTTCCATCCATTCAATACCGCTGCCCAAGCTCAACACGGCCTCACTGCCGCAGCGCGGGGAAAGGTAACGTCCGGATTTTTCCAGCAGCTGCGCTGTCGTGGGTTCTTTTAGCCTTAAACTGACGCCAAAACAGGCCGCGATGGCATTTTCGTCGTGCTCCATCACCGATTTACTGATAAAACTGCGCACGATCTTCGCGGCTTTCTGGTTTTTAATCGAGTCTTCCAGTTTGCGGAATGAGGTGTACCGGATCCACTCGGTAACCGGCGACAGCGCAACTTCCAAACCGGAGTCTTCGCACACCCGCGCCAGGTCTTTGTTAGCAAATTTGTTAGCACGTAAATAGGCTTCGCCGTTGATGCCGACCAGCGGACGCGGCGGCAAACCGGTATCGATCGATGCGGCATAATCAGATGACGCTTGCCGAAGCAGCGGGCTTAAATCCCGCTTTACCCGAATGTATTCGGATATTTTAGTAACGTAATCGCTGAATAATTGGTCGGCCAGACCCTTCTGTTTTTCATAAGGGCGGCTGTGTAATAACATCTTTTGCAGATAATCGACCGCTACGATACCGCGCCAGAGCAGACGGTCGAAGGCCGGTCCCAAATGCAGATCGCCGTAGGCATTGTTGGAGACACTCAGCATCAGCGGCAAATCAAAGCCGATCTCCCGCAAAGCCTTGACATGCTCACCGGCGTATTTACCCAGGCGGCACGGGCCATAAGAACCAACCATAAAGCCCTTCACATTCTTGATGTCCGGTCCGTTTTCATAATAGTACCGCATGAAATCGCCCAGCGTGACACGGAAAGGCAGGCATTCCGTGCCGGAAGTCATCTGATTGGCATACAACAGATTACGCTCATCCGGCTCCGGCAGCACGACCGCCCCGACATTATAGGCCTGCAGCGCGGCCGCAATCGCGTCGGCATTCGGCGCCATACGCGGGATCAGGATAGTTTTACCGGCATGCGGAGAGTCAATTACACTGCGGTATATCTTCGAAACCGGGGTATTCACCGGCCGGCCGGAACGGGCATGCTCTTTAATCGTATCGACAAAAGCCTCCAGCCGCGTGACGATACCCGCTTCAGCAGCGTGCTCATCGATCTCCAGTTGTCCCAGCGGTTTTCCGCCCATGATGTCTTCCAGAATTTTCAAGATAAATGAATTAGGGCCGCAGCCGAAATTGGTCAATATTAGACTGTAAAGCTGTTTATCGGCGGCACTGATCGCTGCCGCGCTGATGAATTTACCTTCATACGACCAGTAAGGACGGTCGGAATATTTCTTGATATCGATTGAATTTAAAGGTAAAAAGTCCAATGGAACCGGCACCACGCCCAGCTGGGCTAATTTTTGCGCCACCCCCAGATTAGCGCCAGAGTCCTGGGAGACATAGGAACGGGTCAGGAGAACCACGCCGATCTTGCCGCTTTCGTGCAGCTCTTTCAACAGCTTTTCGCCTTGAACCATTTTATCAGCCTCAAATTGCTTTTGTGCTTCCAGACCGGCCAGGGCGGCTTCTCTCCCCTTCTGCCTGTTGAACCCCATTTTCACCGCGGCTTCGGCCAGGTTTTCAATCACTTCCCGGTCACCGCGGCTGAAATCCAGGATGGGAATAAGCATCTTATCTGCCAGATGCAGTACCTGGCGCACAATGTAGGGTGATGCCTGAATTAGCGGACAGGCGTATTTCTGATTTTCTTCACCTTCTTTAACACCCATGCGGATGGCGCTGGGATAAAGGATGAAATCAGTTTTTTTCAATCCGTCGATATGGCCGTGCAGCAA
>PMBW01000127.1:16228-17485 GCA_003153075.1 Dehalococcoidia bacterium
GCCCGAATCCGTGTGGTATTCCCGAAGGAGCAGTTTTTCCCGCTCATCGAAGGCCGTTTCCTTTTTCACGCGGCCTGCTTCACTATCATAACGGTCGCACCGGGAGCCGTAAAACGTCGGTTTGGTATCTGGAATTTTCATCTGCGTGATCGAGCAATTATTATCGCACTTATTACAATTGAAAACTGTCAGATTACACTCGTTTTCTACGACTGCCCGGAAACCCTTGAATTTGGACGATTTACCGGACATTGCTTCTTTGGCCAGCAACGCCGCCCCGATCGCGCCACTCACTTCCCGGTGTTCGGCAACGATCAGTGTTTTATCTTTCAGTTCCTGGTGAAAAGCGGAGACAACCGCTTCGTTATAAAAAACCGCGCCGGTGAGGATGATCTTATGTCCCAGTTTACGGGTGCCTACTACCTTGGTCAGGTAATTTTTAACAATCGAGTTCGCCAAGCTGGCCGCGATTACTTCCAGCGTTACGCCTTCCTGCCTTGCGGAGGCCACTGCCTGACTCATAAACGCGGCGCATTTGGTGCCGAGATCAATTGTGTGTTGCGCCGTAAATGCCAGATCGGCGAAATCGCCGTTTTTCACGGAAATGCCAAGCGTCTCCGCCATTTCATCGATGAAGCTACCGGTGCCTGCTGCGCAGGCTTTATTCATCTGGTAATCGACGACCAGTCCATTCCTTTTAATTACCAGCTTGGAATCCTGTCCGCCGAGTTCGATGATATCGGCTTCCGGGTCAATATCCGCGGCGGCTCTGGTCTGCGCTGTGATTTCATTCTTAACCAAATCCGAGCCAACCAGGCTGCCGATTAAATATCTGCCGGAACCGGTCACGCCCACCGCACCGATATCCACCAGATCAGCACCATCAGTCCGTAGATTCCGGAAAACTTGTTTTACGGCATCTACCGGTTTACCGGCGGTCATCAGGTAGTTTTTCGCCAGTATGTTTTTACCATCGGCATCGATGATGACCGCCTTGGTACTGGTAGAACCGACATCGATTCCGAGGTAGCCGTGACATCTGCCGGTAATTTTCTGATTCGTGTGCATCACCGGCGCCGGGAATTTTACCAGCCCGGGCATTTCAAAATAATGCTGTTTTGCATCGGTTTCATGGATCATCCTGACGTGAGTTTGTTTTCCCCGCGCCAGCAGCGCCGCCCCCAGCGATTCCAAATACAAATAATTCTGCGGGACAATAACCTGCACTTCGTGCCCGTTTTTCGCTGCCAATACACT
>PMBW01000165.1:0-134 GCA_003153075.1 Dehalococcoidia bacterium
TCAGTCTCAGACCGGAAATTGTATTTTTGGAGCAGCTGGGATTTTAGCTCTTCATAGTTTCCGATTATACCGTTATGCACCACGGCAATTTTCTCGTCCCTATCACAGTGAGGATGAGCATTTTCCCTGGTTGC
>PMBW01000165.1:201-12728 GCA_003153075.1 Dehalococcoidia bacterium
CCCGCCGCGGGCTCTTGCCCGGTGTAACCGATAATACCGCACATTATTTACATTCCTTTTGACTTTTTGTTAGAGTCCAGTTCTTTACCGGCACCCATTACGGTTATGATGCTAAACGCCGATTAATAATAAAGTCCCTTGTTACTATACATCTTGACATATTGCAGAATCATAAATAATCAATGGAAAATGTGACAAATATATTACAAAGCAGTATTAACGATTGCAAATTGCTACGATCTTTGATTATTCGGATGAACAACAAGCGGTTCAATTTATTAAAGAAGTTAGTGTTCGTTTGCAGCCTGTTCACGTAGTATTGACCGAAACAAAAAGCTCCACGGTAGATGGTGTATCAGCTACAAGGCTGATCAAAAAGTAATACGCGGATGTGGCTGTTCTGGTGCTGACGGATAATCTTAATGATTCACATGTCATAGATGCCATCCATGCAGGAGCGGGCGGCTACATTTTCCTCAAGGATATGTCCGCAGAAATGTTGCTGCAGAGTGTTCATGGCGTCGTCGATGGTGTGACACAAATGACCACGGCATTGTTGCATACTGCCGTCGAGAGCCTGATTCAAAACGGCCGCAGAACCCTTGCCGAACGAACTACTGAAACTGCCCATCTGACGGAAAGATAAGTTGACGTATTAAGGCTAATGGGGAACGGGGATTCGAATAAAATAATCGCCGAAACCCTGGGAATCAACCTGGACACAACCAAGCAGCATGTCCGCAACGTCATCGATAAAATGCAGGCGCGCAGCCGCACTCATGCCTCCATTATAGCGGCTCAAGCGGGCATAGTGGGTAATCCGATTGCTCAGATCTCCCGGCCGCCATCTTAAACCTCTATCTGGTGCTTGATAGTAAAATCGTAATTCGTCAGAAAAATTACATCCCGGATTTTTGCGGTTTGAATTAGCATCAGCAAGGCATTGTATTTTTTAACGCCTTCCCGCACAGGTCGCCACTACTTCAACCCACTTTCCTCCAGCTTTCTGACCCCGATAAATTTACTAACCCTTTGCCAATGCAACCTTAATGCCCCATGCGCTTCTTTAAATCCCGGTCAATCCAGAACCGCGCCGGGTAGAAAAACAGGAGCTGGGGACTGCTGGCCGCCGAACAAACCGACCCGAATTGGCCGTGATACCCTTTGAGCCATGGTTGGTAAAGTGAATATTGCATCGGTTGTAACAAGGAGATAGAGTAATGCTGCCGCGCAATACGTTCGTTGGCGTCCCTGAGGATCTGTTTCACTTCAGCTTCGCTGGCAGCAGCAACGGCTTTAGGCTGGAACGCGTCAAAAACAGGGTCGCTGACCATCAGGTAGTTGGAAGAATACCCCGTGTGTAAGCGACTCAACTGACGGATGGGTTCAAAGGCATGACCGAACGGAGATACAGGACGCTGCGCCAGCTGGTCGTGCTTGTGGCCGTTCAAAACATAAGCGATCCATTCAGTCGATTCCATCGGGCGGATTTCCATATCAATACCGACATCAGCAAAGTACGATTTAATTATGTCCAGTAATTTCATATCGCCGGCTGTATCGGCAACAATGTTAGTTTTAAATCCGTGAGGATAGCCGGCTTCGGCCAGTAATTTCTTTGCCAGAGCCGGATTGTAAGCATACTCGTCCTTCAAGTCCTGCGGCCATTCGGCATAAGGAAATCCCCAGCCTTTCATGTACCTGGAGGTCAAAGTAGAAGGAGTCGGGTCAACGGTACCTCGATAATAGTTTTTCGCCAAACCCGGCAGGTCGACGGCCATTTGCATAGCCTTGCGCACCCGCAAGTCATTAAACGGCGGACGGTCATTCCTAGGATCGATCGTGGTTGCGGTCTGGTGCAGAGTCAGTTGCAAGATCTCCGGGTTGGTTTTTCTCATTTCCTGGGCCAGTAACGGTGAAATCTGGTCGGCAACATCGATTCTGCCGGCGCGCATTTCGGCCATGGTTTTTTCCTGATCCGGGATTATCCTGAGGTTGATTTTTTCGATGTAAGGGATCTTGTTTTGGGGGTACCGCTCATCATGTCCCCAGTAGTTGGGATTCTTCAACAAGGTCGCCGAAGCATCTGACACAAAATCGGTCAAAATAAAGGGGCCGGTGCCGACGGCGTGATGCCAATCCCGGACATCTCCCCATTTTTTCACCGCTTCAGGGTTCTCGATACACAGCGAGGTCACCACATCCATCAGCGCATCTTGGATCAACGCCCGGTTAGGCGTTCTCCATTTAAATACGACGGTGTATTTATCGGCGGCGGTCACCGATTCCAGCTCTTTCAAGGATACATGATCAGCCCGGGCCAGACTGGGCGCCGTGTACCCGCTGCCGATACCGTATGCCCGGTGAAAGTGGAATACGATGTCATCGGCAACAAATTCCCTGCCGTTGGCGGGGGGAATATCCTGCCAATGGACGCCCTTGCGTAAATGCACGACAAAGGTATGCGGGTCTGCGAATTCCCAGGTTTCCGCCAGATGACCTTTTATCCACTTGTAGGGAGGCTGGTTCCCCGAGTAGTCATATATTGCGGGGTCTAACGTCCAATCGTCTACGAACATTTTTTCCATCCACCCGGTATGTATCTGGGTCAGGTGATAGCCGAAATATGGGTCTAGATTGACAATTTTCCGGTTAAGACGGATATTCAATTCACCGCCGTACCGCGGTTTACCGAGTTTTTCCCACCAGGCATTTTGTTTTTCCATATTACTTCCTTTCTGATTCTAACCATGATTCCTGATAAAATCACTTCTAATGGTTCATCGAATTTTTCAGATTCTGGTCTATCCAGAACCGTGATTCATAGAAGAACAGCAGTTGCGGGCCGGAACCCCCGGATATCACAGCATATTGTGCGTTATAACCCTTGATCCACGGCCAGGACAAGCAGAAGGAATTAGGTTGGAGCAAAGATACAACGTAATGCTGTGGAGTTACATATTTATTTGCATCTGTTAATAACTTCTGCATTTGCTCGGTACTCGTGGCCGCAATTGCTTGCGTGTAGAAGGCATTAAAAGTAGGGTCGTTCACCATAGCATTATTACCCGAGGCTCCAGTCTGGAATTTCGAGAACTGTCTGAGTGGGTTACCGGTTGCGCCAAGCGTTCCTTGTGTACGCATAGCAAATGCATCATTAGCATGGTTAGACATCACAAAAGTGGTGAAGGCGGCAGATAACATCGGCCTGATCTCCATATTCACACCGATATTGGCAAAGTAAGACTTGATTATCTGCACTAAATCCATATCTACCGCAGAGTCAACTACCAGGTTAGTATTAAAGCCGGTAGGAAAACCTGCCTGCGCCAGAAGCTGTTTGGCGCCGGTCGGGTTATAGGCATACTGGTCTTTCAGGTCTTGCGGCCATTGATCATATGGGAATCCCCATCCGGTCAGATAAGCTGAGGTTAACGAGCAAGGCCAGGGATCTGCGGTACCGCCGTAATATGTACTGGCAATTTCCGGCAGGTTTATTGCCATCTGCAACGCCTGACGAACCCTGATATCTGTAAAAGGCGCCTTGTCATTTCTCGGGTCAAGGCTATAACCGGTCATCGGGGTTGGAATTTGTAATATGTCGGGATTCGTTTTTTTCATTTGTTGCGCCATCTGAAATTGGATTCCTTCCAGGATGTCTATCTTGGCAGTGCGCATCGCAGCCATTGCGGTTGCGGGGTCGGGGATTATGAGTAATACGAGTTTGTTTATATATGGAAGCTGGTTCTGTGGATAGCGTTCGTCATGCCCCCAGTAATTAGGATTTCTGACCATGGTTGCTGAACTGCCGTCAACAAAATCACTCAAAATAAAAGGTCCCGTGCCGATGGCATGATGCCAATCGTTGACGTCTCCCCACAGCTTGACGGCATCGGAGTTTTCGATGGAAGGCGAGGCGCCTGGAGCCTGCAGATTCTCTGTTACGAACTCCGGATTGGGTGTATTCCATTTCATAACGACTGTATATTTATCGGTGGCCGTTACCGACGCTAATTGTTGATAAGCAGCAACGGCTCCCCAATAAGGCGCGGGCTTCGTAAAGCCGCCGCCTAACCCCAGCATGCGGTTAAAGTGAAATACTATATCGTCAGCAGTGAACTCGCGGCCATTTGCCGGCGTGATATTTTGCCAGATAACTCCTTTGCGTACGTGCAAAACAAAAATGCCCGGAGTCGTAAATTCCCAATTCTCTACCAATTGCCCGCCTGCCTGGGCGTTAGACCAGAAGCTCAAACGATAGTTTTGTACTTTCGGGTCCATCGTCCATTGCGGCGCAAATATTTGTTCCATCCAGCCGGTATATACTTGCGGCAGCGCCTCACCTTGATAGGGGTCAAAGTATAAAATATTCTTACTGATTTGCAACGTCATGGTACCGCCATATTGAGGGATACCAAGACTGTCCCACCAATGGCCCGTAGTAGTTGATGTTGATGTTATTACCGGCTTACTGGTGGATGTTGTCGAAACGGCGGTTGTAGAGATAACAGTGGATTTTGTTGCAACCTGCGTCTGTGTAGTAGTCGATACAGGTGTCGATGTCGAGCAAGAGGCGTAAAGCATTGATGACATGATCAAAACAATTAATATTGTCCGGATAATTCCTCTTTTCATACAGGCCTCCTTATCGGTACTTATCCAATACGTATTCATAATAATATATATTATGATATTCGTTAGCAAATCAAAATTAACTGGTAGTGTAACATCGGGATTAAGTATTGTCAAACCGGTTTCAATGAGATAACTATCAGGATCAGTATCAAATAGTAATTACCTGAATAAACGCCGGCTTTTTAATTCGCCTCGGAGATCTCGATCATAGTATTTTCCGGCGCCAGGATGAAAGCAACGTGATGCCCGGGCCGCACCTCGGTCACGTCCTGTATAATGGTAGCCCCTTCAATAACCGCCCGTTTTACCACCGTCCTGATATCATCAACCCTCACGCCCAAATGCTCCAGCCCGAAATGCTTGTGCGGATTAACAGACGGGTCGCGCTTATCCGGAGAATCCGGGGCCATGATCGCCAGCCTCATTCCTCCCAGATCGACCGAAACCGAAGGAGCTCTGTTCGGCAGCGTGCCGGTGCGGGTTATCTTGGCATCGAATGTATTCGTATAAAATGCCGCCAGTTTCATTGGATCAGGAGTGACGATATGAATGTGCTCTAGCCGAACTGTTACCATACTCCACCTCTCTAATGTTCTTTTCGGATGTGCCTGTGCTCACGCCCATTATATATCATTCCAACCGAACGCAATAATTATCCGGTAGCAAAGAAGAGACTGTCCTCAGAACGAGGATCAGTCTCTTCTTTTTTACATTTTTACCGGCCGGGTTATATACCCGGAGGTTTTACATTACGCCGGGGTCTATTTGAAACCCTTTACGTAATCTTTTTCCCAGGCGAACAGCTCGTTGAACATCGCCTCGGTTTGGTCAATGCTCAGGATCGAGCTGGTTAACGGGTCGAGCAGAATGGCTTGCAGGAGTTTACTCTTGCTCTTTTCGGCAATAGCCTGGACGGCCAGCAGCTGCTGGTTGACGCTGGTTTGCGTCAAGGCGGCGCATTGCGGCGGCAGATCGCCGATGTAGCAGGGATGAACGCCTTCTCTGTCTACCAGACAAGGTACTTCGACGCAGCAACCATTGGTCAGGTTGGTAATGATGCCGGTATTTTTAACATTCAAGTTGATCCGCCGTTCTACCCCTGTTTCCAGGGAATGAATGACATTAACGGCGAAGATCGTCCATCTGAACTCGCGGGTAAGTTCGAATTGATGGTGGCTGCTGAGTTCCTGTTTGATCTTGGCTTCAGTAGCCATTCTTCGGGCGCCCATATGCTTCGCCAATGCGACGAAGTCATCCAACCGGTAATGTTTGAATAATTCCGGTGTCCTGGCAAAGTAGGGCAGGTATTCCGGGATGTGCCCACCGCTGCCGTTGGTGAAATATCCGAACCGTTTAAACATCTCGACCTCGACGACGTCTACGCCGACCAGATAGCCTTTTTCGTCATCGTACTTGATCCCGACATCGGGACCATTATACATGCCTTCGCCCTTGAATTTTTCTTTCAGCAGCGGATAAGCATCCTTTCCCTTCCATTTGAATTGCAGGTACCATGAGAAGTGGTTGATGCCCGCGCACCAGTATGAACATTCTTCAAACGGGATATTCAGCCGGGTGGCCAGATGGAAAGCGCCGCCACGGGCGTTGGGGCAGATGCCGACATTCTTGATCTTGGTGTAGTCATTCAGCGACCAGCAGATGATCGCCTGCGGATTTGAATAGTTTAACAGCCAGGCGTTGGGGCAGATTTCTTCCATATCATGGGCAATATCTACGATCGCCTGCGCATGGCGGTTACCGTACATGATACCGTTCGGGCCGACCGTATCATCCCAAGGAAGCCCGTACTTTTCCGTGATCTTTTGCCCGTCCAGACGCGATTTCCCCACCGCGATAGCGACGATAACGTAATCAGCGCCTTCCAGCGCTTTACGGCGGTCGGTAGTAGCCAATACCTTCGTATTAAAGCCGTTTTGCTTGACCAGTTCCCTGGTGAAATCCGCGGTCAGTTCCAATCGTTCTTTATCGATGTCCATGAGCGAGATAGTGGAATCTCGAAGTTCAGGATACAGCAGAACGTCCGTAATTATCCCTTTTGAGAAATTACGGCTTCCAGCTCCAATCAACACAATCTTTGCCATACAAAATCTCCTTTTCTAATTATTTATAATTTATTAATAAATAGCGCTTACTATTTATTCACTTCCGAAGGGATATCAGCCTCCCCCGGCTTTAGCTTAATTGCTTGTAACCCTTCACGTATTCCTTTTCCCAGTCAAACAGTTCGCCCATCATTTTATTCATTTCATCGATGGACAACATCGTTCTGGTCAGCGGATCGACGAGAACTGCCTGGAGCAATTGATTTTTATCTTTTTCTACAATTCCCTTGACGGCAATCTGCTGGACATTGACATTGGCCTGGATCAGCGCCGCGCATTGGGGCGGCAGGTCACCGACGTAACAGGGATGTACGCCTCCTTTATCTACCATACAAGGCACCTCAACGACGCAGCCTTTAGTCAAGTTCGTGATGAGGCCGGTGTTTTTAACGCTTACATTGATCTTTCTAACCGTCCCCGTTTCCAGGGAGTGGATAACATTAACAGCCCAGATTGTCCATCTGTAATCATTGGTCAGTGGGAATTTATAACCGCTGGCAAGCTGCTCTATGTACCGCGCCTCCTCTGCCATCCGCCGGGCACCCATATGTTTCGCTAAATCGACGAAATCACCGAGCCTGAACCTCTTGTAGAGCTCCGGCGTCCTGACGAAATAGGGGACATACTCCGGGATGTGGCCGCCGCTGCCGGTAGTCATGTAGCCGAACCGTTTTAACATTTCGACCTCAACCAGGTCTACTCCAACTAAATAATTCTTATCATCGTCATGCCTGACGCCAACATTAGGGCCGGAATAGACACCGGGGCCGCCGAACTTATCTTTCAGCATTTGATACATGTCTTTGCCGCGCCACTTTAATTCCAGGTAAAATGAGAAATGGTTAATTCCAGCCGACCAATAGTAGACTTCTTCAAACGGGATATCGAGCCAGGTAGAGTAATGGAAAGCCTGATTACGCTGGTTCGGGCAACAGCCTACACTCTTGATGTGAGAATAATCATTAATAGCCCAGCAAATCATCGCCATTGGATTTGAATAGTTCAATAGCCACGCATCCGGGCAAATTTTTTCCATATCGTGGGCAATATTTAATATCAGCGGAATTTCCCGATTTGCCTCGAGGACGCCGCACGGTCCCACCGTATCATCCCATGGTAGTCCGTACTTCTCGGTTATTTTTTGACCGTTTAGCCTCGGTCCGCCGACTGCGATAGTCACGATTACATAGTTCGCGCCTTTCAGCGCTTCCTGACGGTTCATCGTTGATTCGATTTTTGTGTTAAATCCATACTGCTTCACTATTGTCCGGGCAAAATCCGCCGTGAGATCCAGACGCGCTTGATCGATGTCAACCAGTGCGATGGTGCTGTCTCTCAACTCGGGATAGAGCACAACGTCAGTGATGATGTTTTTAGCGAAATTCCGGCTTCCTGCGCCGATAATTACAATTTTTGGCATTAAATGACCTCCTGTATATTTAAGTTAAATCACGACCCGTAATATAAATTGAAAATCAATTGTGGTTGTTCCTGTGGCCTTATCTTCTTCCCCCTTTTCCCCCGTTGAAGCGGCCAATACCGCTCTCAATTACTAAATTATTTATAGCCTTTCAGATACTGTGCCTGTTCCGCGTGGAACATTTCGTCGACCATCTTTCTGATTTCATCGATCGTCAGGATTGCGCTGGTCAACGGGTCCAGCAGGATCGCCTGGAATATCTTCGTTCTATCCCGCTCGACAATTCCCCGAACCGCCAGTTCTTGAACATTGATGCTTGTCCGGTTTAAAGCTGCCAGCTGCGGCGGCAAATCCCCGACATGGCAGGGGTGAATACCCTCTTTGTCCACCAGACATGGCACTTCCACGCAGCATCCTTCCGGCAGATTAGTGATATAGCCGCGATTCTTGACATTGGCATTGATCCGCGAAGGTGTATTGGTCTCGATCGAGTGGATTATCTGCGCGCTGTACTCTGCGCCGTGGAGAACGGGAAACGGGTGGTTAGTCCGGATCTGTTCTCTTAATTCGTCGTCCCAACCCAACCGCACTTTCCACATATTCGCGAATTTTTGCTCGTCCAACTGGTATTTATTAATCAGCTCCCGTGTTTTTTTAAAGTACGGCAGGTAACTGGCCATGTGTCCGCTTGATTCAGTGACATAGTATCCAAAAGCCTTGAAGACCTCTACCCGCACAATATCCGGCCCGGGTCCGTGTGCATCAGGCCCCGAATACAACGCCGGGTCTTTAAATCTTTCCGTCAGCAGTGGATAGAGATCTTTCCCGCGCCACTTAATGTCCAGGAACCAGGACATATGATTAATGCCTGCCACCCAGTAAGAAGCCTCATTCATTTCCTCATGTATCTGATTGTGGAAAAGACGGTAGTAAGGACCCGCTTCCTTCGGGACTTCTACGGATTTCAGCGGCCCGATGGCATAATCCACCAGATCGGCGGCAGTATGCTGCACGCTGTGGCACAGGCCTACGTTCTTGATGCGGGAATAATCATTCATTGCCCAGGTATTTATCGCCATGGGATTAACATAATTTAATAACCAGGCATTGGGACATAGTTCTTCCATGTCGTGGCAAATATCTAGGATAACCGGTACACACCGGTTAGCGCCGAAGACTCCCCCCGCGCCAATAGTATCCGGCGAACCCTCGACGCCGTATTTCAAGGGGATTTCCCGGCCAAAGCGTCCGGCTTGCCGGTCTCCGACCGATATGGTCACAAAAACGTAATCTGCGCCGTCCAGCGCTTTTCGGCGGTCTGTAGTTGATTCTATTTTGGTGTTAAATCCATGCTGCTTCACTATCGTCTGCGCAAAAGCAGTAATTAAATCCAATGGTTCCTGCGCGATGTCCATCAGGGTGATCGTGCTGTCCCGCAGCTCAGGATACCAGAGGATATCGGTGATCGTAGCTTTCGAGAAGACATGACTTCCCGCACCGATCAAAACAATTTTGGCCATTTTTGGATACCTCCGGGTTATTATTGATTCAACTTTAAATGAGCAACAAATGCCGCTCACTCGAACGCTTTAACAGAAAAAGTCGGGTTCTAATTCGCGACGAGGTATGTTAATTACCTCGCCGCGTTTTAGCTAAATACGTATATAGTTTTTAGGCCGGATACTAATGGCCCATAGACTTCTTTAAATCCTGGTCGATCCAGAAGCGAGCCCCAAAGAACCCGAGTAGATGGGGTCCGGGCTTTCCCCCGGAAACGGAATCGAACTGGCCGATGTAACCGTTTAACCACGGTTGTTTGAACGCGGCCTTGCCCACCGCCAGCATGGATATGGCATAATGCTGCCGGGCGACCAATTCCGCCATGTCTCTGATTATTTGCTTCAGGTTGGCAAAGTTTGTTTCAGTCGGAATCCTGGCCAGTAATGCGTTATAAGTCGGGTCATTCACCATGCCATAATTGGTAATGCCTTTCGGATCATACGTCCCCGATATACTTAGCGGTTCCGAAACCTGCCCGAGCGGTGAAGACTGCCCGTAGGTCATCTGATCCTCTTTCTTGGCATTCTGCACAAAGGCAAGCCAGGAAGCATTGTCCATTTGCCGGATTTCCATATCAATGCCAACCGCCAGGAAGTAAGCCTTAACTATTTGTAATAGATCCATATCCCCCAGGGTATTAGCCACGACGTTGGTTTTAAACCCGGTTGGATAGCCGGCATCAGCCAGCAGTTTTTTAGCCGCTGTTGGATTATAGGCATATTCATCTTTCAAAGCCTGCGGCCATTGGTCGTAAGGGAACCCCCACTCCTTGGCCTCATTCGAGGTTATCGAAGCCGGGTATGGAGGGACAAGGCCGTGATAATAGGTCTTGGCTAATGTCGGCAGGTCCAGCGCCATCTGCATCGCCTTGCGGACCCTGATGTCATCAAATGGTTTTACATCAATTCTCGGGGTTATACTATCATTGATCGAAGCCGGCAGCGAGATCTGGATTATTTCAGGATTGGATTGTTTGATCAACGGGAAATAATCCATCGAAAGTTGATCCATCGCATCAATTTTGCCGGATCGCAGTGCGGCCATTGCCGTAGCTTCATTCGGTATAATCAGAATTCTGATTCTATCGATGTAAGGCAGTCTATTCTTCGGATTGCGCTCATCATAACCCCAGTAATTGGGATTCCTGACCAATATCGTCGAAGCGCCGGATACAAAATCATTCATGATAAACGGCCCGGTGCCTACGGCGTGATGCCAATCATTGACGTCTCCATATTGCGCCACGATCTCAGGCGCCTCGATATCCATAGCGCCGGAGAAGCGCATCATCGCCTCAATGATGTACTCGGAGTTTTGGGTGTTCCACTTGGAGACAACCGTATACTTGTCAGGGGCAGTCATTGATGTCAAATTCATGTACACACTGCCAGGGTATTGGAACGGGCTGGGAGTCCGGCCGCTGCCTAGGCCGTACAGGCGTTGGAAGTGCTGTATAACATCGTTTGCAACAAACTCGCGGCCGTTGAGCGGGGGTATATTTTGCCAGTTGATACCTTTTCGTAGATGGAAAACTAATGTGCTGGGATCGGTGAACTCCCAGTTTTCAGCTAACTGGCCGCCCATATAATCTATAACATTGGGACGTGCCCGGTAATCATAAATTGCCGGGTCCAGCGTCCAATTATCCACGATCATTTTTTCCATAAAAGCCGATGTGCAGCTTCCCAATTGGTTAGCATTAAATGGGTCAAAATTCGTAATGTCATTTGGCATCCTGATGATTAGTTCACCGCCATACTTTGGCTTGGGCAGTGAATCCCACCAGTTACCTTTAGTTGTAGCAGTTTGCGTCGTCGATGTCGTTTTGGTTACCGACGTAGCTACGCTAGAGGGTGTTGTAGACGTTGTTTTTACAATCGCTGTGGTAGTAGTCTGAGTAGTGGTGGAGGATGCAGTGCCGCAAGATGAAAGGACCAGGGAAGTTAACAAGAGAAAAGTTAATACCAGCCAAATAGCTCCTCTTTTCATTCCGACCTCCTTAAATATGTGGAATACTTCTGGCAGTTGATTATAAACTCACCCTGAATATATTCTTAAAACGTAAATACTAAGCCCCTGCAGTCGGCTTCGTTTAGTTTAGTATCGGTGTTGACAATAAATTCTTCTCGGACTATTATTACTCCATATGAATGTTCCTAGGGATATCCACTAGAATTTAGCAAAATGCTACCACACAGGTTTTTGTTTGTCAACTGGTTTTTATTAAATGTTTTGTAATTTATCATCATGCTGAATTTATTTGGTATAATCTAAATGGTTTTTATTCGGTTTATTCTGGATTTTTATTATCGAGGGAAATAGTCAGAATGGGGAAAGACGGTTTAACAGAAACAAATAACGAATTGTGGCTATTAATGGCCAAAGTCAACCATGAGATAGTTTTAGTCAGGCAGCGGGAATTGAAACAATATCACATTCCGCTTCGGCAGCTTCACGCTTTACGGAGCATACAGGCTCTTAACCACAACGCTACAATAGCAGAACTATCGAAGATCATGGAAAGAAACGTTAATGTAATCTCCCGGCAAGTGGTTCGAATGGAAAAGGACGGATTAATTAAAAGAATCCAAAATACCCCTAAATCAAACTTATTAAGGCTGGAGTTGACAAAAAAGGGCACTGATATCCTCACTCTGAGCACGAAGAGCAAAGAAAATACAATTGACGCGGTATTGTCTTCTCTGACCGAAATAAGACGCCGGCAAATGGAATCGATTTTAAAAGAAATATTAGATAAATTGAATGAATATGATCCGGAGAAAATATCA
>PMBW01000165.1:12807-14136 GCA_003153075.1 Dehalococcoidia bacterium
CGCTATTTCTGGCGAATCTCAAAAATCTGTTTGTACAGGCCTCTGCCCCAGGGTCCGCCTTTGATCAGATTGGTATCGTGTCCCAGATCTTTTTTCTTTCCCAAGTTTTTGTTATGTCTGACCATCAAAGCGTCCAGGTCATCGGTTTCAATTTCACTGATGGTAATAAATTTGCCTTTGTTTTCTCCACCCTGGATCAGCTCATATCTCGACACTCTCTTGTATTCCGGGGTTTCCATGATATCCGGCAGGTGCACTTTATTCAGCCAATCATTGAATTCTTTTTCTTTGGACGGGTCTGTGCAGTTCATTTCGTTTATTAACAGGTACTTTGTCATTTTTACAACTCCTTAATATTTATAATTTTCCGCTTATCTTTTTACATCTGGTTTTTTAGCACGATCACCATTTTATTCCAATCGTTTGCCCCTCTCCGGTTCAACAACTGTTCAGTCTTCTCTACGGAAGTTTTTCCGGTTCCAGCGCATTATGCAAGCGGGTCTTAATACCCCACCGGAATATTCTGGTCAAGCCTGCGTTCAAATGGTTAAGAGCGGCAGTAATTTCATTCAGACTCCGTTCTCTTTTTTCAGTCAGGTCAAAGTCCATCATCAGGCAAAGCTCCCCGCCTTCGGTCTTGCGGATTGTTTTTACATCTGTTTTTAAAACAATATTCGGACCGGTCAGTTTGATCAGGGATATATTTTCCAGATTTTCGATATTATCGCTCATATCATCGTTCCCTAATACACCCAAAACGCCCGGTTTGATCAGATGCTTCCATGCCGTGCCTTTCAAACCCAATTTGGACGGTTCAAAAATATAAACGTAGCGCAGGCTTACCAACGTAAAATGGTCGAGTTTCTGCTTTTCAACGAGGAGCGTTAACAGGTTTTGCAACTTATCCCTGAAATCTTCCCAACCTTGATAGGCGTGAGTCGACAACGAGAGGCAGTTACCGGAAATACTGATTTTCCATTTTTCATCCGGCGCTTCTGACAATTGCGGATATTTTTCTTTTACCAATTTCTGAAAAGCGCTAATATCAAGTACCGGATGCGACTGTAATTGTATCTGACAGGTTACATAATCGATCGAACTGATTTTGTAAGTAACTTTCTTAACCTCTGGGAAAAGCATAATTTCTCCTTACGATCGGCATATTTTCTTTATCCGTGCTGATAGCTCATTCTGTGTTGAGCTAGTTTAAAAGGGAAATCCTTTTTATCACAGCCTGCTTTAATTACCTGATGCATTTAATCATCACAAAGAGCCCCCTTTCACGGAGAAAGGTCTGCGGCCGCTTCTATTCGGTCAGTTTCAGCTCGA
>PMBW01000186.1:0-2628 GCA_003153075.1 Dehalococcoidia bacterium
CCACACGGGGGCGAGAGGACTAACCATTATCTTTGGTACACCCTCATACATTTGCTACAAAAGCCCCTTTAGAAGTACACCCTCTCTCTAGCTCTCTCTACATTTGCTTCGAAGAATTCGGTTACGAAGCAAAGTACTATAGCCACGCGGGGGCGAGAGGACTAACTGAGGAGAAGCCAACGCGCATCAGGTATTGGCGCTGAGGATGCGGATGAGTTTCGTCGCGACTTTGACCATGGGGAGCTTGTCCACTTCCTGCAAGGCGTCCTGGAGGTCTTTTTCTTTAGCGGTGTAAGTGGTCATGACGATGGGGACATAGCGCGCGTGAACAGGTTCTTTCTGAATCACACCGGCAATACTGATATTGTATTTCCAGAAAATATTGCAGATCTGCGCCAGCACGCCGGCCTGATTGAGGACACTGAAGCGGAGGTAATAGCGGCGTTCGGCATCGGCGGTGGAGCTTAAAACCAGCGGGGCTTTCGAGGTGGGCATGGGCATTTGCCTGCCCTCGACGATATCCGCCAGGTCTTTCACAACGGCATCGGTGGTGGGATACTGGCCTGCTCCCGGGGCGACCAGACCCGATATCACGCCGTATTCATCTTCAAGTTCAGTGCCGTTGTAAGCGCCTTCGAGCGAGCCGAGCAGAGATGTTTCCGGCAACAAGGCGGGGTGCACACCGACGGCAAAGGAGCCTTTGAGCTGCTCGATGACACCGACCAGTTTAATGGAGTAGCCGAGTTCAGCGGCATATTCAATATCCTGAGAAGTGATATCGCGGATACCCTCGACGGTGAATTCCGGCACCTTTTGCCAGGAATTGGTGATCAAATTGACAAGGATGCGGATCTTGTTCGNNTAGATACGCTTGAACTGCTTGGTGGCGGAACCGGCCTGCTGGAATTCGTGAATCAGGGAATGGCAGCCGACAAAACTGGCACGGAAGCCAACTTTGCGGTCCAGTTTGGCCGCCAGCGAGAAGATGTCTTTACCTTCGGAGGCGAGCATTTTTTTATTGGCAGTGACGATGTCTTTACCGTTCTTGAGCGCGGCGATCTGGATAGTCTTGGCCGGTTCGATCCCGCCCATTAACTCGACGATAATATCGATTTCGGGGTCATTGACCACGGTTTTCCAGTCGTCAGTGAGCATAGTTTTGGGTATTTTCACGGCGCGCCTTTTTTTCAAGTCGATGTCGCAAACCTTGACGAGTTCAAGGCCGTTGACGCCTTTTTCGTAGAGCGCACGCACAACGCCGACGCCGATATAACCGAATCCGATGACCGCTACTTTTTTATTTGACGACATGGCCAGTTTCCCCCGATGGATTTTAGATTAATTAGCCAATATTATCGTGAGACAGGGGCGGGTGTCAAACGGAGGGATACTAAATCATTTTCGGTGAATCAGGTGGGCGAAAAGTGATAAGATATTAAAGAGANNCCTCAGATTTCACTGAATACCAACAACGATAACAACCGCTGTTTCGGTTGCGGCGCGGACAACCCAATCGGTTTGAAGTTGAAATTCCAGACCGACGGCAAAACCGTCCGCACGGAGTTTACCCCCGGCGAGCAATATCAGGGCTGGTCCGGATACCTGCACGGAGGGATCACGGCCTGCATCCTCGATGAGGTATTGAGCCAGGCTGTGCACATCGAAGGATTAAATTGCGTAACGGCCAGACTGGATACGAGGTTGACGCACCTCATTCCGGTTAACCAGCCGATCGTCATTACCGCGACAGTTACAAACAAGACCCGGAAAGTAATCAAGACCAAAGCGACCGTTTTTTTACAGGACGGCACGATTGCGGCAGAAGGTACGGGCACGCACTTCGTGGTGAGCGCGAAAGAGGATCCAAACGGGCAGGAGAAATAATCTGAAAACTGAAACTCAAGACAGCCGCCGGGCCGTCCTGTGGGACATGGACGGCACGATAGTCGATTCACTTCCCTGTCATAAACAGGCATGGCAGGCAACCTTTGCCAAACGGGGCAGAGTTTTTACAGACGAAGACTTCAAATGGGCCAACGGCCGGAAAAACGAAGAAATCATCCCCCATTTTGTGGGGAAAAAGATGTCAATTACAGATGTGAACGTCATCGCCGATGAAAAAGAGGCGGCATTCCGCGATTTTGTAAAAGACAGCATCCAGGCGCTGCCGGGCGTGGTGGAATTGATCAAAGCACTGACAAAGGCAAAATATGAGCTGGCAATCGTTTCCTCCACCCCGAAAGAGAACATCGACTTAATTACCAAAACGCTGGGGATAAAAAAATACTTCAGCTTATTTATCAACGGAGATGATGTCAAAGAGGGCAAGCCGAGTCCGCAGGGATTCCTGCTGGGCGCGGAAAAACTGGGAGTAGCACTAAAAAACTGTGTGGTAATGGAGGATGCGGTGGTGGGAGTGCAGGCAGCCAAACGCGCCGGGATGTATTGCATCGCAGTGGCGAACACCTGTCCGAGGGAAGATATATCGGAGGCGGACGTGGTAGTGGACAGCCTGGAAGAAATTACGGTACAAACGATCGAGGAATTATTATCCTCGCCGATGAAAAAATAAGATTAGGAGCTTACAGAAAAAATGGAACGATCTTTAGTACTGATAAAGCCTGACGC
>PMBW01000186.1:2662-2820 GCA_003153075.1 Dehalococcoidia bacterium
ATCGAACTGATCAGGAAAACGATGGGCTCGACCGACCCGAAGAAAGCGGACAAGGGCACGATCAGGGCTGATTTCGGATTGGATATTCAGAACAACGCGACGCACGGTTCAGATTCGCCGGAAAACGCGGCCAAAGAAATAAAGCTTTTCTTCAAAGA
>PMBW01000186.1:2878-5343 GCA_003153075.1 Dehalococcoidia bacterium
GCAAATGACAAAGTAATCGGCGAAAGTGCATATTTTACTGACATCCAGCAGGACGATGTCCGAGGCTTGCTTTTCTGAGGCGGCTTCGACCGCTCTACGGGCAATTTCTATACCTTCCAGGATTGTCCTCCCCCGAGTGCGAACTCTATCTCTATCTTTAAGTATAACACCATAATGCAAAAACTCGAAATACTAAATTCGAAACTCTAAGCAAATTCAAAATAAGAAATACTAAATAGGCGATCAGCTGTCAGTTTTGAGTAATGAGTTAATAGCATTGGGAAAATTGGGAGCTAGATACTTCGCTGCTTTACCGCTGAAAATATTGGAACGAGGCGATGCAGTATGACAAAAGAGGGCATTTTACGGTAAAGTATAGGTAGCAATTATAATGGGCGGTGGAATGGGATGATTAATTTTGGTGTGAATCCGGTCATCTTTAGCCTGGGGACTTTTTCGGTGCGCTGGTACGGGACATTTCTGGCGCTGGCAGTCGTCTGGATGATCTTCTGGATGTGGCTGCAGGTACGCAGGGGCGCCCAAATTTCCACTGATACCGTCCTTTCGATGGCGCTGGTGGGGATCCCCTCCGGCATGATCTTCGCGCGATTGCTGCATGTCATCGACGATGTGGTGATCGCGACAATGCACCCGGATTTAGCTGATTCTGGCAGAGTGATCAACTATTTGCAACATCCGGGATTGATCATCGGCGGGGACGGCTTGACCGCTTACGGAGCTGTGCTGGGCGCGGCTTTGGGAATCTGGATCTACGGCAAAGTCACCAAAATGAAACTGGGTTATGTCTTTGACCTGATGGCGCCGGGAGTTATTATGGCCCAGGCGATCGGCAGACTGGGGTGCCTGATGAACGGCTGCTGTTTCGGCACACCGACGAAATTACCCTGGGGTTTGGTCTATACCGACCCCGAGAGTTACGGATTTACCAATGGAATCGCCTGCCACCCGACCGTTGTATACGAAATCATCTATAATGTCATCGCGTTTGGTATATTGTTGAGCCTGCGGAAAAAATTGAAGCCGGACGGCTCGCTTTTCATGCTCTACCTGGCGCTGTACGCAGTCTGGCGGTTGTGCATCGATTTCCTGCGGGATGGAACTCCCTTCCTGTTCGGACTGCACCAGGCGCAAATAATCAGCATAATAGTATTGCTTATTACCGTGCCGTGGATGATAATACATACCAGACGTGTTAAAAAAGATAAAGCCGTTCCTCCGCCTCCGGCGCCCGATACAACGACACCCGCGCAACCGGCTTAATGATTATATGATAAGATTATTAAAATTCGAGAAGGAGAATTTGAAGCAATAATGAAGAGCAATGATATTGTAGTCGTTAGCGGCGCCCGAACCGCAATTGGGACCTTCGGCGGGGCATTAAAGGATGTCACGGCCGTACAGCTCGGTTCACTGGTAATCAAAGAAACACTGAAAAAGGTGGGGCTGCGCCCCAAGACGAGCAAGAAATTGCTGGATTTCGGGCCGGACGCGCTGAAGTGCGAAGCCTGCGACCTGGAAACAAGAGAATACAACTGGGATTTATCCCTTAAAGAAGTACAGGTTGATGAAGTGATCATGGGTTGTGTTTTACAGGGCGGACAGGGTCAGAATGTAGCCCGCCAGGCAATGATCCATGCCGGCGTCCCGAAAGAAGCCAACTCTTACACGGTTAATATCGTCTGCGGCTCCGGCCTGAAAGCGATCGTGCTGGCAGCACAGGCGATCCAGTGCGGCGATGCGGATGTGGTGGTGGCCGGCGGTATGGAAAACATGTCGCTGGCGCCTTACTTCCTGCCTAAAGCCCGCTGGGGTTACCGCATGAGCGTGAGCGCGAAAGATGATATTTACGACCTGATGGTCTATGACGGATTGTGGGAAATCTTCGGCGGATATCACATGGGTTTGACGGCAGAAGCGATTGCCGCCAAATACAAGATCACCCGCGAAGAGCAGGACAAGATCAGCTTGATCAGCCACCAGAGGGCGCGCGCGGCGATCAAAGCCGGCAAGTTCAAGGAAGAAATCGTGCCGGTAGTGGTGCCGCAGGGCAGTAAAGACCCGATCATTTTTGATACAGACGAACGGCCGATGGATACCACGCTGGAAAAGATGGCGAAATTGCGCCCGGTCTTCAAAAAAGACGGCACGGTGACCGCAGGCAATGCTTCCGGTATTAACGACGCGGCTGCGGCAGTGCTGGTAATGTCCCGCGCCAAAGCCAAAGAACTTGGGCTCGAACCCTGGGTTACGATCAAGTCCTATGCGGGCGGCGGCGTCGACCCTGCGTATATGGGTTTAGGTCCGATCCCGGCTTCCCGCCAGGCCTTACTACGCGCCAACATGACAGTCAAAGACATCGATGTCGTGGAATTGAACGAAGCATTTGCGGTGCAGGCGATCGCTTCGATGCGAGAATTAGGGCTTTCAATTGAAAATACCAATCC